>CAYUNP010000187.1:0-9924 GCA_964446085.1 uncultured Pirellulaceae bacterium | reverse complement strand
GAAATTGGCGTTTGACAAATTTGCCCTGGAAAAATCAGCGCCAACAAGCGAACACTGTTCAAACGACGCGTCGCGTAAACTTGCTCCCGACGCATTGAGCCCATCGAGGTTTCGATTGCTCGCGTCGATGCTACGCAGGTCCCGATTGGAAAAATCTTTGGACTCAATCAGCTTCGCTGCCGTGCGACGGTCGATCGTCGACGCCATGTAGCGCTGCTCTTTCCATGGATCCGCCAAATTGTGGTAGCCAGTATCAGCTTCCCAGTAGCCCAATCGATCCTCTGAAAGCAACTCAATCTTTTCCAGCCATTTGACGCTCTTATAGAAGTACTTTCGCGGCACAATGTTGCGAATCGGACCACCGTGGCCGGGCTCAAGCGGGGCGCCCTGGGCAGAAAGGGCGATTAGGCAGTCATGTTCAAGTGCCACTTCGATCGGAAGGGATGTCGAATGGCTACGTGGCGAGCGGGCAACGAATGAAATAAATTTCGCGTCAGGCTCAAGGGTCACCTGATCCAATAATGACTTTAGCGAGACACCTTTGAAGGGCACATCCAGCTTTGACCAGCGAGTCACGCAGTGAATGTCGATCACCATTTCGGTTTGCGGCATCTGATTTAGCTGCTCCAGCGAAAACGTTACTGGACTGGCAATCTTGCCATCAATAGAAAGTGTCCAGCTTGCTCCTTCTTTGGTAGCTGGTTCACGCTCGCCAATCACCGGCCATTTATTCGCTGCAACTACTTGTTGACCGGGAGGAATTTTTGTGAGTTTTGTCATAGACTATCGGTTACGTGCTCTAATGATCAACGTTCGGGCTGCGATTGATTGTATCGTTGGCAGCAAACCGAATCTACGAGCACGTCTCACTGTCTTTCAAAATTATGGGTCACAATAAAGGAATCTCATGAACAAGTTATTAGTCTGTCTGATCGCTGCTTTGGCAATCGGCATGATGGCTGAAGAATCAAACGCACAGTTTTATCGTGGTGGTTCCGGTTTCTCAGTCGGATTCGGAAACGGATTCAACAGTTTCGGCCGTAGCGGATTCAATCGAGGATTTGGCCGGTCATCTTTTGGTGGTTTTGGTGGTTCTGGCGTTCGCATCAATGTTGGCGGCGGAGGATTTAACCAATTCGGTGGATTTAACCGTGGCTTTTACGGTGGTGGCGTTCCCTACCGTTCCTATCGGCCAGTCTATCGTAGCAGCGGATTCTACGGTGGAGGTTTCAGCAGGGGTGGTTGCGGTTACTAATTAGCGATGATTCCGCAGTGTTCAATGACACATCGCGGTCGATACGCTACAATTTGAGCAATTCGAAAACGCAGGTTTGGCCAGTTTCAAATCTGCGTTTTCTTTTTGAATTGCTTCCCTTTCAAGATCGCGTTTTAAATCACAACGGACAATCCATGACGATCGACGCCAACCAACGAGAACTGGGCCAGCCGAAACTGGTTGATGGAAGTCGCGTTGCCATCGTTGTCTCAAGCTACCACCGAAACATCACGGGAAAGCTTCTCGACGGTGCGACCGAAACGCTCAACGGCGTTGGCATTTCCAACGACGATATTTTCACCGCCTGGGTTCCCGGCTCCTGGGAGATTCCTTTGGCTGCCCAACGTTTGTTGGAGACCGACAAATGGGATGCCGTAATCTGCCTGGGCTGTGTGATTCGTGGCGAAACAACTCACGACCAACATATCAACACCACCATCAGCAACGCACTGGGAATGATTTCACTGGACTATTCGAAACCGGTTGCCTTTGGTGTTTTGACCTGCAATACGCTCCAACAAGCCGAAGCCAGGTGTGGCGGTGCGGTTGGCAACAAGGGCATCGAAGCGGCCGAAGCAGTATTGCACATGCTGGCACTGTTTGAGGAAATTGAAAGCTGACCCATTTCCTGAGAGGCCGTGAATTTTTAGTTGTCATGTCTCATTCAGGACTGTGGCTGCGGCGTCTCGCCGCAGTATTGCATGGAAAGAACTGCGGCGAGACGCCGCAGTCACGGTTTCGAATCGCCCAAGCTGGCTTCATCTACGTTTTCAAAAATTTACAACCTCAAACTAACGGCTTCCCGCAATGGCTCCGTCGATTAAACTGTTGCCTTTGACGATCCAAACATCACAGCACGAATCTTTCCAGTTTACACTTTATGTCACGACGCAGTCGAGCTCGAGAAATCGTTTTGCAGGTTCTCTATCAAAACGAACTCAATCCCGAACAACCAGATTTTGTTCGCACTCGCTTCGTTGAGGCACGACTTGGCCACAATGACAAACTGGTGGCTTTCGCTCGGTCACTAATCGAAGGCGTCCGTGAACATCGTGAGTCACTCGACAGCGAACTTGAAAAGACTGCAATGAACTGGCGACTTTCGCGAATGGCGGCAACAGACCGCAACGTTCTGCGACTTGGTGCCTTTGAGTTGCTCCATAGTGATGCACCCGGGCGAGTCGTGATCAATGAAGCCATCAACCTGGCTCGGCGATACGGCTCCGACAATTCTGCTTCGTTCGTCAATGGCGTGCTGGACAAGCTGATGAAAATGCACGCCAAAAAAGCAGCTACTGAAAACAGTACTTCCGATCAATCTGACGACAATTCTCAAACCGACTGAGTGCCCAACCGCCATGTCCAAGTGGAATCCATTTCGAAAAAACAAGCCCGAAGACGAGGCTCCGAAAACTCCCCAGCCGCAATCCGACGGGGCAGGGCAGGGCGGTGATGAAGACACGCCACCAGCTTCCTCTTCCGCTCCCAAACCTGATCAACCTGAGAAGGAAAAGAAGAAGGGGTTCTTTGGGAAATTCAAACAGGCGCTACAGAAAACCGTCAACGTTCTTAACACCGACCTTCGTGATATCGTCAAGGAAGGTCGTCTGGTCGATGACGAATTTCTTGAAGAAATTTTCGCCTTGATGATTCGCACCGACATGGGCGTATCCTCAGCCAGCAAGATTCGCGACGACATTGGCAAAAAATTTCGTGCTCGCAAAGTTGAGTTTTCCGATTTGATCGGCTCAGCAAAAGAGACGGTGCGCGAAATCATGCATCAAGGCGACGCCGATGTAAACCTCGCCGATTCGGGTCCGACCGTCATCATGGTTGTCGGCGTCAACGGCGCCGGCAAGACGACCTCCATCGCCAAACTGGTTAACCGCTACAAGGAAATGGGAAAGTCAGTCGTGCTTGGGGCTGGCGATACTTTTCGGGCAGCGGCGGTCGAGCAGCTCACGGTTTGGGCTGGTCGGCTGGATGCGGAAATTGTTACCGGCAAATCCGGCAGTGATCCAGCCAGTGTTGCGTGGGCGGCGACCGAAGCAGCTTACAAGAATAACCACGACGTATGCATCATCGACACCGCCGGTAGACTGCAAACTCAATCCAATCTGATGGATGAACTCGGGCGCATCAATCGGCTCATCAACAAAGCAGCCAACAAGGCTTCGGAAGGTTCAACTGCTCCGCACGAAGTTTTGTTGGTGCTCGACGCAACGGCAGGGCAAAATGCAATCAGCCAGGCCAAAGGATTTTCAGAAGCCGCCAACTGCACCGGCATCGTGCTTGCGAAACTTGATGGTACCGCCAAAGGCGGCGTCGCGATTCCGATCTGCCAGGAATTTGGCTTGCCCGTGAAGTTCATTGGGCTTGGGGAGACGCCTGATGCATTCGCAAAGTTTGACGTTGATACATTTGTCGATGCGTTGTTTGACGAGAACTAGCAGACAAGCTTAAGGCATGGCATCTGACAACATGTTTTTCTCGCTGATGCTGCACGAATTCTGAGCGGCAAGGCGCTCACATACATTTACCAAACAGTGCCAAACATCGAATCGCTCGTCGGAGTATGGGCCGAAGCGCGATCAGTGTTTCAATTTCAAGTTATAAATAGCTGGGCCAAAATGGAATGTCTCCCAGGTTGGTGGTGGGATGATTTTTCAACACCTCATCAGGAATCCTGATTTTGTGATCACGTTCCAGGTAATCCAGGAAGTTATCTCCGTAGATGATATTGTCGTAACACCCATGCATGCTGAACACCGGGTTTCCCGCTTGGCATGGATTCGAAGGAATCATGCGATGCGAATAGATTGGAATTAATTTGCAATCCGTCGGGACCTCTTTGGCCGCTGGAGTGGCATGGATCAGGATTTGTTTCGTAACCGTGTCCAATTCGCTTCCAATTGCTACTTCATCTGTAGCCAACAGATGCCAATTGTGCCATCCATCATTCGCCGTTTGGTAGAGCGCAGGCAATGCAGCAGGCACACGACTGGCTTTCCTTACATTTCCAGGAACTCCAGAGCTTAAAAAAGCTCTGACATCTGGCGGAAACGTAAACCCGAACTTTGTTTCCAATTGAGAAAATTGTTTGTCGCTCAATCCATCCATGATAATGAGGTCGTCATGCGCTTCGTCCAGCAGTTCCAAAATACTCTGCATCATCGTGATTCTTCAGGTTGCAATTTGGCCATGCTGCCGATCACTCAAATCGGACCTTTTACAGAGTGAACAGACTACCTATCTTCCGTAATCGCCTGTCAAACTTTAACGATTGTATCGGTTATCCGGGACGTCCGCCCGGAAAATGAACCGTTGCCGCGGAACTTGATCTGGCCACAACGGAAAATTGCCGTCTTTAAGGTTAGAGACGGCAAGCCAAATTGGTGAAGGTCTCTAAATTTCTCAAGGAAGAGAAGCAGGAGACAACAATGAGCAGCTATGACGCAAAACCGGAACTTCGTGGAGAAGATCTACAGAACCTTTCAGTGCAATGGGGCTACGCCGCTTCAACCACATCAGGACGCAAAGTGAGCCGCGAAAACGACTCGCGATTTGCTCCACGACTCCGCTCAGCAATGCATTCGCTTTTCTGCGCACTACTTACGCTTGCCGGTGCCGCCACGACGGCAACTCTCATCACCTGGCTTTCCTACCGTTTCGCTTGAGCTTCATCAGTCTGATCAGCCGCCTCGCCTTGTCGATCCACAAGTTTCTGGGCTGCAGAGGCCCACTTGGAATTCATCGCATCACGAACTGAAAGCGTGAATCGATCGCGGTTCTTTTCGATTTTGTCGTTGAGCTTTCTGACCAGCTTTGTTTCCTTCTGGGCTATCTTCTGGTCGACTTTCTTTCTGACGGCTCGTGTTATCTGTTGCGCAATCTCTCCGCCAGCCTTGCTAACGTGGTCAATGCGAAACTCTGACAATCCGATTTTTGCTTCATCAACCCGAGGATCGAAAATCAAATCAGGTGGAAACTTGCCAACTTTCAAGCTTGAGCCCAAACTCACCGAAAGCGTCAACTGCACCTTTGCCGAACCGTCTGCGCTAATGCTGTAAAGCTGCATGCCCTTGACCCATTTCGACTGTCGGGCCTCCAGCTTGATCTTTGCAGTAACGATAATGTCGAACGAAGCGCGGTCTGTTTCTGTCTCCTGAAAGTTATTCAACTGGACGGAGAAACTTTCCTTCGGGTCCAGCAGTGAGGCTTCATAACGATTCCAGGTTCCATGGTTCACTTTTTTCTTGCGTCGCTTGGTCCGCAAACGTCCATTCTTGACACGAACCTTCACACCGTCCCATCTTTCGGACTGCATTCCCCAGTCTTTATCTTCGACATACCGAACAGGCATGCTCTCCAAAGCCAGGTTCGTTAAAAATTCGTCCAGTTTCTTCGCGTCATCGATCGCCTCCTTCTCTGCCTGCGCATTTGATTCCTGCCCCAACAGGATCCCTCGATTGCTTGCAGTGGGCAAAATTATCGCCAGAGCAACAATCACTTTCAAAAGTGGCACAAACATGGAAAACTCAATCGAGAGAAACAACTGGCGACAACAATGCAGTCTTGATGATATCATCGGCAAAACCGGTATTGTGATAGAATCCCAAAACTCAAACCATCTCAATCTTTCGACAACTAACGACCCAATGTACGGCTCTTACCGATTCATCGTTCACTTCCTGGCAATTTTGATGGCAGTGCTTGCTGGCTGTACTGGCGAAGAATACGAGTCGGTTCCTGTTTCGATCCAGAAACAGCCGCCCTATTCCTATCAAGGCCAAATCGGTCGTTTATGGGGTGGAGACAACTTTGAAATCACGGAAGGCGGGAAACTCCATTACGCCTTCATGCGCGGCATCGACACTCCTGAATTTGGCCAGCAGTATCACGAGGAGTCCAAAGAAATGTTGCGACAGCTCGCGAGGAACAAACCCACGACCATTCATGTGATCGACCGTGATGAATGGAAACGCGAAATCTGCGATGTAACAATCGAGCACACCGAAGGCGAGGACCCTGTTGATCCAGCGCTGCGACTTCTGGAAAACGGACTCGCCTGGTTCGACAACAGCGAAGGCCCCTACGCTGATTCCTATGCCGACGCAGAAACTGTTGCCAGGGAGAAAAAAGTTGGCATTTGGTCGCAACCCGACCCGGTCCCGCCCTGGGATTTCTGGGAAGCCAACCTCAGGCGAATGCAGGAATCTGCCTACAGGAAGAACAGATAGGCTGAACCACAGCGCATAAAACAAACCTCTCCAAGTCAAACCTGAAGAGGCTTGTTCGTTGTCTGAATTTGTCAGGCCTTAACCGTCAATCAGCTTCACATTCTCTGCGCGTGGCCCCTTGGGACCTGTACCTTCCTGATACTCGACCTTCTGTCCTTCACGCAACTCCTCAAAAGAAATTCCTTCGAGTGCTGAAAAGTGGAAAAAGATATCTTTTTCTGCTCCTTGAATAAATCCAAATCCCTTATCAGCCAACTTCTTAATAGTACCTTCCGGCATAAAAATCCCCAAAATCACTCGACGCAAACCAAAAGCGTCTCTCAGAATTCGAGCACAGTAGAGAGACACAAAAACAATCAGGACAGGCGAGTAAATTTCAACACCGAATTTGGGATCATCCCGCAATGCGAGAATTGGAATTCCTGGTCAACTACACCGTAGCGCATTCGAACCTTGCCTCCCCAAAAGCATGATAGGCCACCCATCAGCGCCAAGCAAGCAACGAAATGCGTGTCAGGAAATCGTCCGTGAGCGTTCCCATTGAATGGCAAAAGAGGTATTCTGACAACGAAATATGGAAAAAACCGGGGTCACGAGCCAGTCATCATCGGCGGCGCATCTGACAAACTGTGCAGGCTGCCCATTCCATTAGAAATTTCTATCTAAAAAATGTGAGTTATTTTTCCGATGCAACCCTCCGATGACACCGAAGCGCTAATCTTCGATTGCGATGGAACGCTCGCCGACACGATGCCTTTACACTTCATCGCATGGCAAAACGTAATGACCGATTACGGCTTCAAGTTCGATGAAGAGTTGTTCTATTCGCTCGCCGGCCAACCAACTGATTTGATTGTTGCACAACTTTCCCGGCAACAGGAAATCGATGTTGATGTCGCCAAAGTCACCCACGAAAAAGAAAATGCCTTTCTGGATTTGATTGACCAGATCGAACCGATCAAGCCCGTCGTTGATGTCGCGCTTCAGTTCCATCAAAAGCTTCCCATGGGAGTTGGCTCCGGTGGTCAGCGCGACGTCGTAAAACAAATCCTGGCAACACTCTCACTGGATTCCATCTTCGACTGCGTCGTCGGATCCGAAGACACCAAACTGCACAAGCCCGAGCCCGATGTCTTTCTCGAAGTTGCAGCGCGATTGAAAGTCCAACCATCCAGATGCCTGGTCTATGAAGATGCTGATCTGGGCATCGAAGCTGCACGTCGCGCGGGCATGCAATTTGTGGACGTTCGTACAGTGCACACCCCGCGCCGCATCACCACGGACGATTCCGGGACCACTAAATGCTAAACGTTGACGACATTCTTGCCGATAATGGGGCTGTCTCCAAGCGACTCAGCAACTACGAACAGCGAGACGAACAGCTGCAAATGGCTCAGGGGGTTGCGCAGGCAATCGCAGAGAAGCGGCACCTCGTCGTCGAAGCCGGAACCGGCGTTGGCAAGAGTCTCGGCTACCTGGTTCCCGCAATTCTGAGCCTCGCCGAAAATCAGGCGTCCAAGGACGAGACAAAACGACGCATCGTTGTCTCGACTCACACAATCAGCCTGCAAGAACAACTCATCGAAAAAGATATCCCGCTGCTCAATAGCGTGATCCCTCTGGAATTTTCGGCGGTGCTGGCCAAGGGGAGAGGCAACTACGTGAGTCTTCGCAGGTTGCGTGATGCGGTCAGGAATTCTCACACACTGTTTTCATCCGAACAGGAAATCAGCCAACTCGACCCATTGCTCCAATGGAGCAAGACGACCGCGGATGGCTCTCGCAGTGATCTTCCGATTCGGGTCCTGCCACAGGTTTGGGATGAAGTTCGCAGCGACAGCGGCAACTGCCTGGGAAGAAAATGTCCGAGCCATTCGGATTGCCATTACTTCAAGGCCAGGCAACGACTTCAGAACGCAGATATTCTCGTCGTGAATCATGCGTTGTTCTTTACCGACCTGGCACTGCGACGACTGGGAGTGAATCTGCTGCCCGACTACCAATGCGTCATTCTCGATGAAGCCCATACTGTTCCCGATGTAGCCGGCGATCATTTGGGTCTGGGCGTTACGATGGGGCAGGTCGACTACACGCTGCGGCGACTTTACAACAATTCGCGCAACAAAGGTTTGCTGGTCGTGCATGGCCTGGCCGAAGCACAAAAGCAGGTTGTGCGCTGCATGGAAGCCGCCAACGAGTTCTTTGGCGACGTTCAGGGATGGTATGAACGAACCGCAAACGGTGGTTCCAACCGACGGGGCAGTACGCTGCGTGTTCGCAAAAAAGGCGTCGTCGCCAACACACTCACGCCAGCGATGATTCGACTTTCGGAAATGGTGGCGCTCGCGGCAGAAGATGTTAAATCACCAGCCGACAAACAGAATTTGATTGCTTCGGCCGACCGACTGACCGCCATGTCCGCTTCGATCGAACAGTGGCGCACACACGATATCGAAGACAGCGTTTACTGGATCGAAAGCTCCACACGCCGCAACGGCAAACAGCATATTGGTTTGATGGCAGCGCCACTGGATGTGGGGCCGCTGATCCGCGAACATCTGTTTGACAAAGTGGACACCGTGATCATGGCCAGTGCCACGATTGCCGTAGGCGACGCTTCATTTGATTTCTTCCAAAACCGGGTTGGCTTGACGCAGGGCGACGGCTTGCAACTGGGTAGCCCGTTTGACTATGAAGAACAGGCAAAGCTGGTCGTCGTGGGCGACATGGCAAACCCCTCGACCCATCGTGACTTGCATGAGCGACAATGTATCGATGCGATTCGACACTACGTGAAGCAGACCGATGGGCACGCCTTTGTACTGTTCACAAGCTATGAGTTTCTCAATCGCACCGAACGCGAACTCCGTCCGTGGATGATCGAAAACGACTTTGGGATTTTCAGTCAGGCTTCTGGTGTTCCCCGCGGTCAATTGCTGGACCAGTTCAAAAATTCCCCTCGCAGTATCCTTTTCGGCACCGCAAGTTTCTGGCAGGGAGTCGACGTTCAGGGTGACGCGTTGCAGAACGTGATCATCACCAAGCTACCTTTTAGCGTTCCCGATCAGCCGTTGCTGGAGGCTCGCCTGGATGCGATTCGTGAAGCCGGCGGCAATCCATTCAATGAGTATCAAATCCCCGAAGCGGTCATCAAGTTCAAGCAGGGTTTTGGACGACTGATTCGCAGCAAACAGGATTCAGGAATCGTGGTCGTTCTAGATCCACGAATCAAAACAAAGCCATACGGTCGCGTGTTTGTGAACTCGCTGCCCAAGTGCAACGTGGTTGAAGAGTCGCTAAGTCTTCTTCCAGGAGAAAGTTGAGTTGTGCAGTCGATGCTCGCAGCTTCAGCCCATCGCGACATCGATTTCGTTTTACATGGTTTTGAATTCGGCCTAAACTGTCAAA
>CAYUNP010000186.1:0-9928 GCA_964446085.1 uncultured Pirellulaceae bacterium | reverse complement strand
AGTACGATGGCTTCAAGCCAGTTCGTATCGACACCGTTGTCGTTTCGACTCAGCATTCACCTGGCGTGGATAACGAGACGATTCAGAAGTTCATTCGTGACGAGATCGTCAATCCACTGCTTCCAGCAGATCTGGTCAAGGGCGACATCAAGTATCACATTAACCCAACGGGTAATTTTGTGATCGGTGGTCCTCACGGCGACTGCGGTTTGACTGGACGAAAAATCATCGTTGATACTTACGGTGGATGGGGCCGTCACGGCGGCGGAGCATTCAGTGGTAAGGACTCGACAAAAGTTGACCGCAGTGCAGCCTACATGGCGCGCCACGTTGCCAAGAACATTGTTGCTGCTGGCCTGGCCAGTCGCTGCGAAGTTCAGTTGGCTTACGCGATCGGTGTAGCGGACCCCGTCAGCGTTCATGTTGACACTCAGGGAACTGGCTCGATTGAGGATGAAAAGATCTGTGAGATCGTGAAGGAGCAGTATCCTCTTTCGACTCAGGGGATCATCAAATACCTTGAGCTCCAACGTCCAATCTTCCGCAAAACTGCTGCTGGTGGGCACTTTGGCCGCGAAGACGCAGATTTCTCCTGGGAGAACACCTCTTCAGCAAAAACTCTTGCCGAAAAGGCAGGCGTTTTGGTCTAAGGCCATACGCTTCGCTATCAGATAAAGCTAAAAGGCGGGAGTGATCTCCTGCCTTTTTTTATTGGCTTAAACTCGCGTTTGGCGATCATCCGGAATTTGTTAGGCTTCGGCACCAAATTCAAACCGAACCGTGTCATGTCAGACCTCTCGTCATCTCCAACCTCTCCCTGGGATCAAGTCGATCTCGGTGCGCTCGAAGCACGCCTGAACTCACTGGGAACAAGCGCTGAAATCGATCCAGATGCCGCTGTCGGTGCCGATTGCCCGACATTATTGGAGCAATTTATGTCGGATCCGACCCTCAAGTTTTTAGGGTCCCGTACGATGGAAACGGATGAAGAAAACTTCGCGCAGGAAACCATCGTCCAATGCCATCGAATTTCGGTTGAACCGTATCAAACAAGAGTTATCCTACACCTCTCTTTTACACCCGACTTGCCAACAGTTCCGTCAGTCGAAATCAATCTGATTGACTCCGATGGTCGAACACGCGTTACCCAAAACTCGAAATTCGGTACACGCGTTGAAATTTCGCTGCTAAATGGCAACCCGGCCCCAGCCAACATTTGTGTGGAAGCAGTCTGCACAACGGTTCCCACATGCCCGACCCAACTGGGTCAATAAAACTTGGAGTAGAGACTTGAACACCGAAGCGCTGACACAATTGAAAAAACAACTTGAAGAACACAGCCAACAGCATGTGCTGAATTTCTGGGATGACCTTTCACCAGGCGATCAGGAATCTCTGGTCGAGTCGCTTTCTGCGGTTAACTTTGATCAATTGAACGACCTGTTCAATGCTTCGTTCTCGGAATCCAGCTGGGCAGAGCTTGCCGCCGCGGCGAACGTTCCTCCCGCCAAAACGCTGGACGACTTCGCCAACCCGGAGTCCTACGCTGCGGCACGTGAGAAAGGAATCGAAACACTTCGTGGCGGCAAAGTCGCGATGGTGATTGTGGCAGGAGGGCAGGGCAGTCGGCTTGGATTCGATCACCCCAAAGGCATGTTTCCGATTGGACCTGTCAGTGATCGAACGCTGTTTCAGATCTTCTTCGAAAACGTAAAAGCCCGCGGCGCCGAATCAGGCACCACGATTCCGCTCTACATCATGACCAGCCCACCGACACATGTGGAAACCGTCGAATTTCTGACCGCCAACAACTGGTTCGGCATTCCCGAAAAAGACGTCCGCGTCTTCTGTCAGGGAACCATGCCCGCAGTCGACGAAAACGGAAAACTGTTGCTGGATTCCAAAGGCAGCATCTTCCAGAGTCCTGACGGTCACGGCGGAACGTTGAAAGCGCTCGAAGTCAACGGCTGTCTCGAAGACATGCAACAGCGAGGCGTCGAACATCTGTTTTATGCACAGATCGACAATCCGCTGGTTCAGGTTTGCCACCCGGCGCTGATTGGCTATCACGTCCTGGCAGGTTCCGAAATGACGTCGCAGGTTGTTCGAAAAGTTGAACCGTTGCAGAAAGTTGGCAACGTTGTCGAAGTCGATGGCGTCGTTCAAATCATCGAATACAGCGACCTGCCGGAAGAGTCGGCCCGCCAAACAAACGAAGACGGATCGATCAAGCTGTGGGCCGGCAGCATTGCCGTTCACATCTTCACCTACGATTTCCTCAAACGCTCTGTCGCCAACGCAGACTCACTGCCGTTTCACCGAGCCCACAAGAAGGTTCCGTTTCTGGGGCCAGATGGAAATATGGTCGCCCCGGAATCGCCTAACGCGTTCAAATTTGAAAAATTCATCTTCGATTTGCTCCCCTCTGCAAAAAATGCGATCGTCTGCGAAGTAGCTCCTGCGGAAGGTTTTTGTGCGGTAAAGAATGCTCCGCCAGCGACATCCGAAACGCCACAGCATGTGAAAGACGCGATTGTCGCGCTACATCGCAGCTGGCTTGAATCCGCCGGAGCAAAAGTCGGGGACGGCGTGAAGGTTGAAATCAGTCCGATGTTCGCAACCGATCGTGAATCGCTCGCCGGGAAAATCGATTCGGGAACTGTCATCGATGCTGACAAATATTTTGATGCCTAGGTTCTGCGGCTGGGTTGTGAAAACAGTTCGCACGATCACATTTCACAACCCGACGCATAAGCCGCATAAACGAGGGATAACTGACTGACCCCTCGCCTACGCGGCTTACGCGTCAGGTTATGATTCCTCAACTCAAATCAGATTAACAACAAGACACAATACTCGTCACCGCCCAGGCAACACAACGCTCACCTTTTTCGGAAACACTTAATGATCTACGCAACCATCATGGCGGGCGGCGCCGGCACACGATTCTGGCCTGCCAGTCGCAAACTGAATCCCAAACAATTGCTCAACCTCGCGGGCGATCGTTCGATGATTCAGTCCACCGTTGATCGCCTGGGGGATTTGTGTCCTCCGCAAAACGTACTCGTGGTCACGAACGAAGTTCTCGTCGATGCCATTCGGGGTCAACTTCCTGACGTTCCTCCGGAATCCATCATTGGTGAACCGGCCAAGCGCGACACGGCTCCCTGTGTTGGGCTTGCTGCGGCCTGGGTGATGGCCATGGACCCCGACGCCATCATGGCTGTGATGCCTGCCGACCACGTGATCTCACCGGATGACGTGTTCCAACAGTCCATGCAACACGCAGCGAATCTGGTCGAAGAAGACGAATCACGAATCGTTACTTTTGGAATCAAGCCAACCTATCCTGCAGAAGTTTTTGGATACATCGAACGCAGCGAAGCCCTCAGCGGTGCCGCTCATCCGACATTTGACGTGGCAAGATTTCGCGAAAAGCCCGACGCCAAAACAGCGGCTGAATTTCTCGAAGCCGGCACGTTTTACTGGAACTCCGGAATCTTCGTCTGGAAAGCCAGGACGATTCTTGCCGCTCTGGAAAAGTTCGAGCCCGAGATGGCGGCTCACATCAAAGCGATTCAGACTTCCATCGGCACCGACTCCTTTGCTGAAACGTTGCGAAAAGAGTTTACCGCCATCAAGGGAACTTCAATCGATTACGCGGTGATGGAACGATACGAAAATGTAAAAGTTGTCGAAGCTCCGTTTAACTGGGACGATCTTGGAAACTGGACTGCCTTGCCAAGACAACGTGGCGTCGACGACAATGGAAACACCATCGATGCAAAGCATCTGGGCATCAAGACGACCAACAGTATCGTTCGCAGCGATGACGATCACCTGATCGTAACTGTTGGCATGGAAGACTGCATTATCGTCCGCACGCCCGACGCGACTCTGATTGCAAACCGCAATGACGAAAGTGCGGTCAAGGAAGTCGTGAAGCAGCTCGATGAAAACGGTTGGGTGGAGTATCTCTAAAGTTACATTCTTCGAAAGCTAATCATGTGTCGCATTGCATTTCTGCTGACTGTTTTGCTGACTTGCTCCCATATCAATGCGCAAGTTGCGACCGAAAATAGCACATCCCCCTCTGCCCAGAATCAAGTCGCAGGTGAAGCGACAGATTCCAACTACAACTGGAAACTGGCAACGCTTGGCGGAACCCAATATTGGACCGACGTTCGTGTCGTGGGCGGATGGCGGGTGCAGCGAAACAGTTACTTTGGCCATTTCCGTCTGCTGAATGATTCCAACGTGCGTCAGGCGTGGGGCAAAGAAGAAGCCTGCGACGCCGAACTCGACAAACAGATTCTGGCTGGCGTCGTAAAGCCGCAGACTGGCCGCGTTGTGATTCTTCTTCACGGCCTGATGCGGACGTGGAAATCAATGAAGCCGCTGGCCGAGCATCTGGATACCCAGGGTTACGAGACCATTCTTTTTCGATACGCCAGTTCCCGGGAACAGGTTGCTGAACACGCGAAATATCTTCGTGAGGTTATCGAAAAGCTGCATCCGGAGGTTACGGAAATCAATTTTGTTGGTCACTCATTGGGCAACATTGTCGTCCGACACTACGTTGCGGACTGCAATCAATCCAGCGACATCATTCTTGATCCGCGAATCAAACGGATGGTAATGATTGGCCCTCCGAACCAGGGATCGCGCATGGCACGGATCCTGAAAAACAGTACCATCTTCAAACTTGTTGCCGGCGCCAGCGGCGCGGAGCTTTCGATGGGCTGGGACGAGTTAAGCAAAAATCTGGCCACACCCGAATTTGAATTCGGTATTATCGCGGGAGGCTACGGCGACGAAGAAGCTCGCATGAACAACATCCTGCTTCCGGGCAAAGATGACTTTACTGTGTCGCGATGGGAAACCATGCTGCCCGGCGCGGATGACTTTCTGGTCAGACATCTACTTCACACAACCATGATGCAACAGGATGTCGTCTATGATGCGACGACACAGTTTTTTAAAAACGGCTACTTCATCTCTGAAAATGAACGGCAACCAATCGACTCGCTTCCTGAGAACCCCACCACAGCCGAAAAGCAAAAGTGAACGCTAACGAAGAATCTCCCAGCCCGAATTCCGATTCGATCCCCACAGCAGGGCGTGTGATTGGTGTCGACTTTGGAACGGCGCGAATTGGTATCGCGATCAGTGACCCTGGGCAATCGATCGCCAGCCCGCTGGAAATCCGTCAGGTTCAAAACCCGTCATCGGACGGCAAGTATTTCCAAAAGCTTGTCGCAGTTGAGCAGCCAGTTGGATTTGTTGTCGGACTACCGCTTCACATGAGCGGCGATGAAAGCAAAAAGTCACGTGAAGCGGTTGCTTTTGGAAACTGGCTGAGCGAGCTCACTGGCTTGCCCGTCGCCTGGAACGATGAACGATATTCGACCGCTGCGGCAAAAGAGATATGTCAGCAACTCGGTCTCTCGGGAGCAAAACGAAAAGCTCACCTGGACAAAATCGCAGCCCAGGTAATCCTGTCGTCCTGGCTGGAGCGAACCGACCGCGACGCCGACCAGTCAGAATCGATTGAATAGGCCAGCCACACTGGTGTCCCGTGTCCGGTTTTCACGTGGCTGCGACGTCTTTCGCCGCAGTTCTGATTATCATGCTGCAGCGAGACGCCGCAGCCACCTCAATCAAGCTAGTACTTCTTTCCAGCTTTGAGGTTCTCGATCTTGAGTTCAAGTCTTTGAATCAACTTTTTGGCTTCCTTGTTCTTTGATTCAAGAACTCGCTTTGTTTTCGAGAGCGCCTTACGCTCTTCGTAGACTTGCTCGCTTCGTTGCTTGATCTCTTTCATCATACGATCAAGTTCATCAATCTTGGCAGACAGAGTATCGAAGCCCTGTTTGCTTTCATCAACAGTAGAAGCATTTTCCTCAAGTTCTTTACGCGTCTTCTCCAACTCTTCCTCAGAAGCCTTGATTCGATCTGCGTTAACATTGACAGGAGCAAACTCACCTGACTTGAGCTTGTCAATCACATCCAGAACTGCGTCTACTGGAATTGCGAGGTTCGAAACACGACCTGCACGGGCAATGTTGATACCAACAATGTTGCCGTCGAGATCAACAACTGGTCCGCCACATTGATTGGCACTCAACACCATATCGTGTTGAAAGGCTCTTGGAAAATCTTTTCCACGACGACTGGGACGGGAACCCATACTGTTTTGAGCTCGACTACGACTGCTCATCGGGCTGATCTGGGTTGCATCTGCCAGTGTTAACCTGACAGAAGTCTCTTTCTCGTTCCGCAGGATTGTAAGTCTAATTTCCGTTCCGGGACTGTAAGTACCCAGCGTTTTAACAAGAGAGTCCATGTTCTTGATTTCAACTTCATCGAGTTTCACAATCACATCGTTGGCCCGCAATCGCGCCTTCTCGGCAGGGGCTCCTGGAGTGATGCTCGTGATCAAAACGCCACCGTCATAACCTCTGTCCATTTGAATTCCAATGAAGGCTCGCGACGGTGGAATTTCACGCTCGTTAACTCCAACGACGCCCACGGTCAACGCACCCGCCTGATCTGTCGGAGAAACCAGCCACATACCACGAGTGGGTGGCTCGACCGCTTGTAGCGGAGCTTCTGAGAGTCCCTCTGCATCTATTTTCAAAAGTGCCAAATCATTTTCAGTATCAATGCCGATCACATTGGCCGCTTTGACATCGCCATTGGGCAAACGGCATTTTAAATCGCCACGCATCTCGCTGGCTTTGGTCAAAACAAGACCGCTTCCATCAACGATGGTGCCGACCGCAATCTGCAAACGTCCGTTTTGAACCTTCACGGTCGATTCGCTTGCAGAAATCGAAATCGATTTGAAAACGGAAATCAGATCCGAGTCCCCCCGAGTCCGTGACTTAATGGAACGCTTTTCCTTCGGTGGCTCTTTGTCGTCTGACTGAGCCATCGCGGAAATGGCGCCCAGGTAACCGATACTGAAAATTGCGACGAAAACCGCAACGAACGGAAAGTTGTTTTTATTTTTCATGATGTAATTTCTCTATCTACCGAAGTTTTGCGCACGAGACTTCTCACCAATTACAACATTGATGACTTGCTTTTTGTTACCCTTACGCACCACTTCGAATTCAATTACCTGATGCGGTTTCAACTCCGAAATCGCATCGTCAAACTGCAGCTTGTCGTAAATTTCCTTGTCGCCGATCCTGATAATTCGATCGGACTCTTTGAAACCAAAACGTCGTGCCCTTGAGCGTGGTGGAATCGATTCGATGACATTCGAATCTGCACGTAACCTCACATTTAGCACCGGGTCACGATCGAAAACAACGGGTTCAAGCAATTTCGACCAGTTGTTCACAAAATCAGTGGAAGGGACATGAAAGTTCTCACGCAACCGACGGCCGATTCGACTGTGAATGCCAATGACGCTTCCATCCATTCCGATCAGTGGTCCACCCGAGTCACCACCGACCAGCAAACAGTCTGTCCGAAGGTAGTTACCTTTTTCTATTGCATTGATTCGGCCAACACGCAAGACGATTCCTCGATCTTCATCGAGTCCGCCTGGATGGCCAACGGCGATGACCCACTGGCCAAGATTGAGAATATCCGAGTCACCAATTTCGAGGTAACTGAAGGAAGGAAGATCATCCTGGACTTTGAATCGATCTGACACTGTCGGAGTTTTTTCCTCTTCGTCTTCGTCTTTCTTCTTTTCTTCATCAGCGTCATCGCTATCTTCGTCTTCGTCTGAATCGTCTTCGTCTGAATCATCTTCGTCTGAATCGTCTTTGTCTGAATCGTCATCCGCTTTGTCTTCATCCTCATCGGATTCTTCTTCATCGCCGTCTTCTGATTTGTCTTCGTCAGATTCGTCCTCATCTGATTCATCCTCGTCGTCCTCGTCAGATTCGTCCTCATCGTTTGAAGGAATCATTTCGTAAATTCGCAGTATGCCAGCGTCGAGGTCTCTGAACAGTCCCAGCGTCTGAGCTCTGGCACGTGTGCCATCAGGAAAGGTAATCACCGCTGAGCGATTGGGAGTAGAAATAACGTGCGCCGCAGTCAACACATATCCGTCGCTTGTTACAACGACGCCACTGCCTTGACCAGAACCGGAACGAATGTTCACAACCGCAGGCTCAACACGCTCATAGAGGCTGGCAACGTGATCCTGCATCGCCCTGAGTTGATCGATTGAATCCGGAGCAACACCCTTGTTAAGAAATTCGAGATCTGCAATGGCCGATTTACTGACCAACCGCGAGAGTGTTTCCTCGTCTTCATCGAGCCCACCAAGAATCTCATCTGTCTTGAGCGTTACTTTCTTGGGCTCATCAGATTCCTGCTGAGCGAAGCTGATTGGCACGGTTGATATCGAAAGAAAAAGCATCCCGCAGGACAGGAAGGTAGCCAGTAGTCGTTTCCGGTTTGTCATTCAAATTCCGATCTAAATCAAACTAACCCAAATGTTCTCTGTTTACAGTTTATCACGAGAAAGCGATAAAGCTGAGGGTACTCAAGAATAGGTCGCGGTTGGGCTCCGCTTCTACGAGACGTATAAAATGGCCATGATGCACGAACCAGCATCATAATTAGTACGATTGGACTGAAAAACCCGTGAAAAGACTGGTAATTGGCTGTGGTTTTCTCGGTCTGCCCCTCTCAAGGCGGTGGCAAAATGAGTCAGATTTGGTGTTCGTTTCCACACGAAGCCAACAAAGAGCAACTGAATTTTCCGATTCCGGGCTGCTCCCGCTGCTGCTGGACATTACCAAACCTGCAACTTTGAAGGCTCTCGGCGAGCAATCCTTTGACACCATCGTGGTTGCTGTTGGAATGGATCGCAGCCAGTACGAGAGCGTCCATCAGGTTTACGTTGAGGGACTCAGAAACGTTCTGGATAATTTATGTAGCGAAGTGGGCCAGCTGATTTACGTTAGCTCAACCGGGGTTTTCGGAGATTTTGACGGCGACTGGGTCGATGAGTCCTCTGCCACCAATCCACAGCGCGAAGGCGGACGAGCATGCCTTGCGGCTGAACAACTTTTGCAAGAAAGTCAATTTTCAGATCGCACCACGATCCTGCGGATGTCCGGGCTCTACGGAAATGAGCGGGTCCCCACCAGGGCTGCTCTGGCGGCAAAACAGTGGAGTAAACTTTCGGGGACCGGGTATCTGAATTTGATACATGTTGATGATGCCGTGAGTGCCATTTGCGCCGTAGCGGATCAGAAAATCTGTGGGGAGATATTCCTGGTATCTGACTCCAACCCCACGTTGCGGCGTGAGTATTATCAGTTCCTTGCTGACAAGTTTGAACTTGGAGCCATTCCCTGGGATGATGTCGAACCGGATCCGAATGCGCGTGGCTCCAGCAGCAAGCGAATCAGTAACAAGAAGTTTCTGGAGCGAACGGGCATCGTGCTTGAACATCCGGACTTTCGCAGCGGACTTTGCGATCAGTGATCTTCGACCTGACCAGGCCACAACCCAAATAACAAACGACCGATCGAAGGAGTTTTGCTTTATAGACTGGAATATTGATTAATGAACACCTCTTCCACAAAACCCGGTTTAAACAAACGAGGGATTCGATTCTCGATTCGGCTATTGCTCGTATTAACTGCGATTTCATCGATCCTGCTCGGCTGTTTGGCATTTCATCTTCGACGGCTCGATCAGCAGGAGGCAGCGAATGAGTTTCTTGCGGATCACGGTTGCCAGACTTTTATCGGTGATTTCGATGAATTGACGTCTAACACAACAAGAACTGTCAGCCCCAACCAGATGCGTGCAGGTAACAAAAAACAATTCCACTACATCACGATGACTCGCGCCAAAACAACGGCTCAGCCACCGTCGGGAACAATGGCACAGACAAATCGAAAAACTGCGATCTGAATTTCCAGACTTGAAAATCCACAAGTCCATG
>CAYUNP010000185.1:0-10030 GCA_964446085.1 uncultured Pirellulaceae bacterium | reverse complement strand
TGGAAGTCTCTGTCCCCACATCAACACGTTGATTTACTGTCGCCTCGATCTCAAACTGCACGAACGCTTGAGCCAATTGCCATGGCATTTCGTCAATGAACTTGCGAAGCTTGCATGGTCTTGCTCATCCACACCGTCAGCCAATTACCGTTGCACCGTGTCCATGCTGCGACCGGTAACCAATTCATACCACTCAAAGGACTTTGCCCGGCTATCGGTATCAATGATGAAACTTTCGCCAAACGGGCTGCTGATTGACATGGAACGAACAGGAACTCCGTCCAACATGATGACCATTGAACGATCAACATATGCCTTTGTGTAAGTCTTCAACCGCGACCCAGCTTTGGGCCAAACTCGAAAGCCGACATACGCCTCGCCGTAATCATTCACTCCGGGATAGATTTCGTAAAAGTCGGGTCCTGTCAAAACGGGTTCTGAATCTATATAGATGACTTCTTCCGTGTCTGCGATCTTTGCTTCCATGAAATCACCGTACGGCTCATAACTTGCGACTCTGAACTGCACGTCATGATCTTCTAAAACAATCGGTTCACGTCTACCGCATCCGACACAGAAAACCGACAGTAAAAGAACTGTCAGGACCGAATGCGAAATGGATTGCGAACGTTTCATATGGAACCGAGGCCGATTAAGGGTTGGAGCAAGTGACCAGTATAAATTAAAGTATGTTGCTTCACCTCAAAGAGAAATCGCATATGAGCGACAAAGAGAACCCATTTGCGTCTTCAGAAACTCCGACGAGTTCCGAAAATTCGCCGGGTCCACCGGCTCTGAAGGAAGATATCGAAGGCAATCTTGCACTGACTGCGAAAATCGCAAAGATCAGCGCCGGCGTGTTTCTGTTACTCGCGGTGGTTTACGGACTCACATGGTACAGGGGATTCGAGTACCTGTTGCCATTGGAGATGGGAATATCGTGGTTGCATATCATTCACGTGTTCCGCGGAACGTTTGGCATCTGTTTTGTATTGCTCGCATGGAGAGGATGGATTTATGGAAATTCGATTAAAAACATTCCAATCGATGAGTCCGCGGCGTTCGCGAAATATGTTGAAAACCAAACCTGGCTTTGGCTGGTGATTGGCTTGATGGTATTCCTGCAACTTGCTTCAACGGCACTGAATATCACTGCAAGCTATTCATCCACCGGGGATTGGTATTGAAGCTACCGGCTGAGCCAATTGGCCATCCGCTGCAGGAAGGAACCACGGAGGAACATCGGTCCCTTTTGCTCGACTGGGCAATCGATGACGGGTCCGCACGGAAGACTTGCTTCCTCAGGGCATTCAACGACTTCTTTGAGCACCATGGATGCGCCGCATGAGTTGACATCCTCGACGACCACAACTTCACCGCCCTCTTGCTGCACGAACTCTTCCAAAGCTATTGTCGGCGGTGGTGCTGGCAATTCACGGCACGGATCAATTTCCACAATCGAACCTGACTTTCCAAATGACACTCAGTGGGAAATCTGCCGGATCGAAGTTCATAGCGTCGGAGCTTGACCCTGTATCATTCGGAAAAGCAACAATCGGGAACGGACGCCTCAACCGGGACAAAGGTTGTCGATCTGGAAAATGCAACTCTGAGATCGAGAGGACATCCTTACTCGTCGTCGCTATTCTTCGTCGATGACCATTCAACTGCCAGTTCGTCCAACAATCTGATATTTGTTTGCTGCCGCACGAACAACTGCTATCTTTTGTTGGTCGTTTGGCAATGCCGCATTCATTTATGTCACCTATTCTGAAGTCCACCTATTATTTCGGTTAAACATGAAATTTTATTGCCGTTAGACCCCTTGGTTGTTCGCTTTCCGTTGGGCTGTAAGGTAGAAAGCGATAACCCCCACAAAGATTGTGGACTGGTTGACATCCCCTTTGCCTGAAAGGAATTCAGCGACAAGTGAATTCTATTTCGAAAAAACCACAAACCAACGAACTGGTTGTAGTTGGAATCGGTGCATCAGCAGGTGGACTCGAAGCACTGGAGGCAGTCTTTGATCAGATGCCCAATAACGGGGGCATGGCATTTGTAATCGTTCAACATTTGTCACCAGACTTCAAGAGTTTGATGGTTGAACTGCTGGGACGTCACACGCAGATGGCGATTCACCGCGTCAGGGACAACATGGTCGTTGAGCCCGATTCTCTGTATCTGATCCCGCCCAAGCAGGACATGATCATCAAAGGTGGAAAACTTCTGCTGACAGAAAGAGAGTCGTCCAAATCACTGGCACTGCCGATTGATCACTTTCTTAAATCGCTCGCGTTGGACAAAGGCGACAACAGCGTGGGAGTGATCCTCTCTGGCACTGGCAGCGATGGATCTCGAGGCGTTCAGCACATCCATGATGCAGGTGGATTGGTGATCGTGCAATCTCCCGAGAGTGCAAAATTCGATGGCATGCCCAAAAGTGCCATCGATTCCAAACATGTCGACATCGTCACAGTTCCCGAGAAAATCTCGTCACTGCTACAGGACTATTCCGTTCATCGTGACCGTGTTGCGCTGCAGAACGACATGCTGCCGCGTCACGAGTCGTCAATGGAGAGAGTCTTTCGAGCCATTCAGCAACGGCATCGGGTTGACTTCAGTGACTATCGTCCCACGACAATCGGACGACGAATCGAACGTCGAATCGATATGGATAATTCCGTCGACTCGCTGGAACAGTACGCTAACCTGTTGGAGCATGACGTTGTGGAGTTGGATCAGCTTCACAGTGATTTGCTAATCGGCGTGACGAGTTTCTTTCGCGACATCAAACCTTTCGACTCGTTAAAACGCAATGCCATCTGCAAGCTGTTGGCGGACCACCCGGCCAAAGAAGAATTCCGCGCCTGGGTTGCAGCTTGCGCGACAGGTGAAGAAGCCTACAGTGTGGCCATTTTGATCGACGAGTGTTTGCGGGAACAAGGCAAACGGGTTGACGTGAAAGTTTTTGCCACAGACATCAACCAAAAGGCAATCAACTCGGCGACTTTAGGCACCTACCGTGAAGAGCAGTTGGAAGGCGTATCCGAACAACGACTTGCCCGCTATTTCATGGAAGTGGAAAACGGCTACCAAATCATCCCTGAAATTCGCCGCATGGTTGTGTTTGCGCCCCATAATCTGGTGAGCGATCCACCCTTCACACGGCTGAGCCTGGTTACGTGTCGTAACTTTCTGATTTATCTCATGCCCAAATCGCAGAACAAGGTGATTTCCCATTTTCACTTTGGTTTGAAGCGTGGCGGCTATTTGCTGCTGGGATCCAGCGAAAGCCCGGGCGAATTGGCAAGTGAGTTTGAACCGATTGACGCCAACAATCGACTTTACCTGAAAACGCGTGACGCAAAACTGAGAGACCCACTGTTCACCAACAGTTTGATTCAGACCTCCACCTCAGTTAACCGGTATTTCCCGTTGCAATCAGCAGCCAGGTCCGTCGCCAAAGAGAATTCGCTGGCATTGAGTAACGAAGAGATCCTCGGCAATCTGGTTTCGCCGGGAATCGTTGTTGATTGTCTTGGCCGGGTTCTGCAGGTCTTTCGCAATGCAGGAAAGTATTTGCGAGTCAGCGACGGTCTTCTTTCGTCCAACCTGATGGACATGATCGATGAAGACCTGCGACTGGCGATTGGAGGCGCAATTCAGCGAGCGACCAAACGATCCGAACCCGTTTGCTACGAACGGCTTAAAATCAGGAACGCTGATGGCACCCCCGGCCAGGTGAAGTTGACGGTAACTCCACTGCCCAAGGGCGATACGCCGAAAAAATTTGTCATCACTTTTGAAGAACTACCCGGCGACTCCATCAAAGGTGGTGTTGCCAACGGTAATACCAAACAAACACGCAGCATTGATCTGAACGAAGTTTCCAGGGGGCATGTGGATGACCTCGAACAGGCGCTGCGACACAATCGCGAGATCCTGCAAGCGACGACCGAAGAGATGGAAACCAGCAACGAAGAGTTGCAGGCCACCAACGAGGAACTTGTCGCGTCCAATGAAGAACTGCAATCAGCCAACGAAGAACTACACAGTGTCAATGAAGAGCTGTTTACTGTGAATGGTGAGTACCAGCGAAAGATTGCAGAATTGCTGGAATTGACTCACGACTTTGACAACTTGCTTGAGAGCACCGAAATCCACACCCTGTTTTTGGACGACAGTTTGTGCATCCGCAAGTTCACGCCGCTAATGGCGAATGTGCTGCACCTGGTTTCGCATGATGTTGGAAGACGCATTGACGCTTTTGTGCACAACATCAACTGCAAGGATCTCAGCGAGAAGATTACTCAGGTCCTTCGAACCAGCCAGCCATGGGAAGAACGGATTGCAAATTCCAACGGCACCGAATTCCTGATGCGGATTCTGCCCTACATTACCGGAACGGAACACTCGGGAGTCGTCCTGACGCTAATCGACATCTCCAAACTTGCCGCCGCTCAAGTCGCCGTGACTCTGGAGCGTGAAAGGTTTGAACGGGCGATTTTGGCCAATCGGGATGGAACCTGGGACTGGCCCGATCTTTCCAAACAGGAAATGTGGTGGTCCCCGACGTGCTATCAGATCCTCGGCTACGATCCCGATGAGTTTCCATCACTTCATTCGCAATGGCTGCGATTGGTCCATCCGGATGATCGATCCAAAATTGAACGCTCGAGCATTCCCAGTTCCGATAAATGCTACGTTGAGTTGCATCAGAATTTTGAATATCGGATGCTGCACAAGTCTGGCGAGTACCGTTGGTATTGTCACCGTGCCGTCGTCGACCATGACAAAGAAGGCAACACGATTCGAATGACCGGTTCAATTGCAGATATTCAGGAGCGAAAGGTCTCTGAAGTTTTTGCCAACGAAGGCATCCGACTGCGTGACAACTTCCTGTCGATGCTCTCGCATGAACTTCGCAATCCGATGGGCGCGGTCATGAATGCACTGACCAACCTTAACAGTGAACCCGATGCCAGTCCGCAACCCGGGCCATCGCAGGAACTGGCTGTCATCGAAAGACAGACCCAACAGATGACCCGACTGCTTGATGACCTGTTGGACGTCGCGAGGTTTGGCAGAGACAGAATTGAATTCCGCAAAGAAATCGTTGACCTGTGCGAAGTCGTGAACTCGGTCATCGAGTCAGTTGACTATCAACTAAAAGAGAAACAACAAAAACTCAAGGCTTCGGTTTGCGAAGGGCCGCTCAACATCATTGGCGATCCATCGAGAATTTCCCAGGCGCAAACCAACCTGATTGTTAACGCTTCGAAGTTTTCCGACACCGACCAGGAAATTGAATACATCATCGAAAGGGAAAACAAGGAAGCAGTAATCACCATTGTGGATCACGGAGCAGGTATCGAAACCAGTATGCTTGAGAGCGTGTTTGACCTGTTCGTTCAATCTGATCAAACAATCGAACGTTCTGCTGGAGGGATGGGCGTTGGGTTGTCACTGACCCAAAAAATTATCCACGCTCACAACGGAATCGTCACCGTTGAAAGCGAAGGCCCGGGACAGGGAAGCAAGTTTCAGATCCGGCTTCCGCTGACGGCGCTGAAGCATGAGAAACGGGAACTCGTCAAAAACAAAAAAGTCGACGCGTCGCTCGTCTGCAAAATCATGCTGGTCGAAGACAACGAGGACGCACGTGACATGCTGGAAAAAACGCTGAAGCGCCGCAAGTTTGAAGTGCTAGCGGTTGGCGATGGCAAGACCGCGATCAACAAGTTCCCCGAATTCGATCCGCAGGTAGCGGTGATCGATATTGGACTACCTGGAATCAGCGGACATAAAGTTGCCAAAGCCATTCGGGAAAACCCTTTGTGGGATGGTGTGATGCTGGTTGCTTTGACGGGATACGGTAGAAAAGAGGACAAAGATGCGATTCACGAAGCCGGATTCAATCATCATCTGGTCAAACCTCTGGTCCTGAATGATCTTCTCGAACTGGTCACGGAACATCTTTCGAAGCATTGAAAGGTGACTGTTAAACCGACCGCGATCAACGGACTCTGGCTGAATGGAATTTCAAAATCGCCCCTGGCTGAGTTGTTGTAAAGCACACAACGAACTGGACTCTTTGGAATGTTGCCTTGACATTAACAGGGCATATGGATTAATTTTTAACCATTGGGCTCACTAACGGACTCGTGAGCATGGATGTTCGAACCAGTTTTGTGTCTGTTCGCAGGCGCACGTTCGGATCTTGGCAAGACGCCGAGCTGTCATGATGATTCAAACAAAAGCCCAAAAATGCTCGTGCTCTCTCGCAAAGAAGACCAAAAGGTCGTTATCCCTGGTCTTGATATTTCGATCAAAGTTGTCAGGTGTAAAAACTCCTCGGTAACGCTTGGATTCGAAGCCCCACCAGAAATCAGGATCGTCCGCGATGAACTGGATTCCGGGCTGTCGATCAAGGATCCGACGTTGGTTGATTTCATGAATGAGAAGATCAAATCTCATTCGAAATCGAGTCGCCACGACATGCGTGATCAGTTCAACGTTGTCTCCATGACATTGCAAATGTTGCTGGATGATATCGAGTCGGGCGAGTTGCAGAATGTTGATGATGTCTTCGATAGCGTCTGCAACAGACTACGCGGACTCAAAAACTCATCCAATGATCAAGGCGCCTTTGTGCTTGTGGTTGAAGACGAGGTGAATGAGCGGGAGTTGTTGGCAGAGATTCTGCGAATGAATGGCTACCTGGTGGCGACGGCTTCCAACGGTAACGAAGCCCTTGATTTCATTGAAAAACATGGCCCACCGGCCTTCATTCTGGCTGACATGAATATGCCTGGGTGTGATGGCGCTGAAATGATTCGCGAGCTACGAAAATCGGCAGACCTGAATAACACGCGGGTCTACGTTGTCAGTGGAATCAATGAAGACGAGTGTGATCTGGCGCCGGATTCGATTGACGGTTGGTACACCAAACCACTCGCCCCGAAAAAACTGATCAACGCGATGGCAAACAGATAACCCAACCGCGACTGGCCTGGTTATACTCGATGGCTTACTTTCCCTTTGACAGGGGTAGCACGGTTTTTTTCAGGCGGAAGTCAATGCACATCAGATTTGTCATCGTTTTACTCGCATTGTTTTGCTGTACCAACTCTGCAGTTGCGTGGCAAAACGAAAGTACACTTCGTCCAGTATTCGACGAATCATTTGATCATTGGCCCGTTGAGCTGAAAATCAATGGTCGCATCATCCTCAATCGGGGACTGGAAGAATCTGAACCGGTTGATCGTCTTCTCCGACGCATCACCAAAGACGAAAAGGTCGTTCTGTTTTCACCTGAAAAAGATGATCTGGGATCACGTCTTGAATCGTTATCCGAAGAAGATGACTGCGAGACGCCAGACTGTGAAACGGCAGCGCTCGAAACAGCACTCGAGAATTCAGACACCATTTACCTTGCGGCAAACTGTTTCTCCGCGAAAGAACTCGTAAAGCTCAAAGACCCGTTTAAAACCTTCATTGAACGGGGCGGCAACTTGCTCGCCGACGCGTCGCTTGGCGAAGTTTTTGGATCGGTTCATTCGGACAATGTTCCCGGCCTGAACCTGATTCCTGACTGCTATATCAACAGTTCGTTTGATGACACCGAGACCTCAAAGCAGCAGTTGATCGAACGCATTTCCAAAGTCGATCCAACGGTGGGAATTGGTATCGAACCCGACACGATGCTGATCTTTTCTGGTCGGCGAATTTTCTCTCTGGGAGACGGCTCAAGCACTCTGGCGATTCGGGGCAGTGAGCTTGTCCCAGCGACGTTTCAAAAAATTGGAGCGCAACGTTCAGGTCAACAGAGATCGACTGCCGACCTGACTCAGTGGCGACGCATGGCGATCGATCGAAGTCTTCCGCCCTTCCCTGTCGAAAAACCAAAGTCTCCCTTTGTTGAAAAAGGATCACTCTTCATCATCGGTGGCGGTGGCATGCCCAAAGGATTGATGAAGCAGATGATCGAAGCAGCCGGTGGCACCGAAAAGGCGAAGATCGTCTGCATTCCCTGCAGTGAATCGGATGAAGTTGGACGACGTCAATCGATGGTCAGAATGTGGAAAAGGTTCGGCGTGGAGAACGTGACTTTCCTTCACACGAAGGATCGCAACAAAGCCAACTCTGACGATGCGTTTCTGGAACCACTCAAAGACGCCACACTGCTCTGGTTCGGCGGCGGCAGGCAGTGGAACTTCGCCGATTCCTACTACGGCACCGAAGCACACAAACTGATGAAGGAAGTTCTTCACCGAGGCGGAGTCATCGGCGGATCGTCTGCTGGAGCTTCGATTCAGGGACGATTTCTGGCTCGGGCAACACCGATTGGAAACTCGAACATTCTGGCACCCGGCTATGAACGGGGCGGACTGGGTTTCCTGTCGGGCGTCGCCATCGACCAACACTTTTCACAACGGCGCCGGCAAAAAGACATGACCGGTCTGGTTGAAAAGTATCCGCAACTGCTGGGAATCGGCCTGGATGAAACCACTGCGATCATTGTTCAAAAGTCGCGAGCAGAGGTTGTGGGGCCCGGCAAAGTTTACTTTTACGATCGCAGCAAACCGACAGAAGAAGGAAAGCCTGACTACACGGCGCTGCCTGAGGGTGGAGTTTACGATCTGCTCAAACGCGAAGTGATCGATTTGTCGAAGTAGCCGCGGTGGCATAGGCTTCGAGCCTGTGATCAGGATGTCGGCGCGCGTTCACAGGCTGGAAGCCTATGCCACCTTTCACAAACACTTCTTCAGAAACTTCCCGGTGTGACTGGTTGTCGACTTCGCCACCATCTCTGGCGTCCCGGTCGCCATGATCTTGCCACCGCGTAAATTGATCAGCGCGATGGCAAAAAGTCACTAACGGCTGCTTGCCTGCTAGCTTCAGGCCTGAACTCAGAGATATTGACGTCCTGGGACGATCTTTCTATCGGAACAGATAGATTTTCGATATTCGAGTTCAGCCCAACTCGCTCATGTTAAGACAGATCATTCTTTGCTCGCTTGCTGCACTGTTTGCAACAGCGCAAACGGGTTGTGTTTCGCTGTATCGTAACAAGCCAATCGATGTGCTGGTTCTGGACGCAGAATCCAACCAGCCGATTCAAGGAGCAAAGATTCAGCCCAGCTACAGCCCAAATGTTGGCGTTATGTCACCTGAAATATTTGCTTTCAACGCGACAATCAATAAGCCCTCAAATGGAATGGTAACAACCGACGCAAATGGAAAAACGACTCTCAGAGTCGCGGATTTTCACAATGCGTCCCTCGGTTGCAAATCAGACGGATACCTGCCGGAAGTGAGATCCATCTTTGGCAATTGTCCGTTGATCGCTGGCAGCAGTGACGCAAAGCTGATCGATGGTCAAATTGTCATACAAATGTACCAGGGCCCCGAGCCAATTGTTTCTGTTGTGGTACCCAACGGATATCGCGGGCGAATCCTGATCGAACGAACGAACGCAAATGAGTCGGATCCGCAGCAATTTGGTCGACGCAATTTTCGGTTTCCGATCAACGAAAGAGGGTACGTCGCGATCATAGAAACTCCGCTGTTGAGAAAGGCCGATCAGCTTGATCTTCGCTTCATCTACGCCGATGGGTCGGAAATTCCTGAGAACCGAGAAAACACCGAAGACAGTGAGGTTGTGTTGCGATACGTAACCACAGGGTGCTATGTGTTGGACACGAAAGCAGAACACGATCTGCTACATCGTACTGTCTACGACTACATTGATGGAAAAAGTAATCACATCAGTACCAACCACGAAGCAATCGAACAGTTGCGTGCCATCGCAGCGTCACCCTAAATACCACTTCTTGCAGGCAAGCCGTCGGTTGGTGCGAAAATTACCGCCAACTAGCGCAGCAAACGACTGCGTATGTCCTGGTGGGCGAAGTTGAACACCGTGGCAGCCGTGAAAAGGAACCTTTGGGAAAGAACCGTTGGGGCAATCCACATTGGCCTCCCAATCCTTTAGAATTGCGTCATCAATTCTTGGAACAAGGGACCT
>CAYUNP010000184.1:0-10061 GCA_964446085.1 uncultured Pirellulaceae bacterium | reverse complement strand
AGCGAGGGATCGATCCCTCGCTTACGCGTCGGGTTATGATTGGCACCTTGCTGCTAAAAACTCAATTCAAAATTGTTGGCGATTCATTAACAGCAGCGACCACATCATCAATCCAATCGTCATCGCCTTCGAACTCAAACGAGGCAAACTCAAAATCATCTTCCTGCTCCGGCAATTCAAACTCTTCGAACTCGACCGACTCCGCCCACACAAGCGCCACCGAATCGGACTCGACATCTGGCTGCGTCCCTGACGGCATCAGGTTGATCGCCAAAACCGCAATCGCAACCAGTGCTGCGGCCGAAACGATCAACCGACGAACGCGAACACTCGCGCTGCGTTTGGCGGTCGCCGGCGAGACCTTCGCCGTTGCATAACTCCTGTCGACCACCGCCATCGTCGAAACCATGTTGGCAACTTCTTCACGCAACGCCTGATCCTGCGACAGCCGCTGCTCGAAAAGCTGTTCTTCATCGACAGACATTTCGGCTGAGACGTATCGAAACACGTCCAGGTTTTGCTGGTCCGGATTTGGGTTGTCGTTGTTCATGGGTATCATCTTTGCAATGCGACAATTGGAAGTGGTCGCCTGGTTGCGTTACTCAAAAAATGGTTTCAACTTTTTCAGTGCCGACTGCATGCGGGCCAAAATCGTGCCCAGGGGCACATCCAGCTCCTCCGCAATCTCACGGAACTTCAATCCTTCATAGATCCGTTTGCGAACCACCATCTGCTGGTCAGCCGACAGCGATCCAATCGCTTCACGAATCTGTTCCATCTGTTCATCCAGCAAAGCAGACTCCTCCGGAGAACGTTCTCCAGTGCGAATCGCTTCGGTTCGCCACGCGACCTGTTGACTATGGTCCCGAGCCGTTCTGTTTTTTCGCTTGACCAACATCGCTTCATTGAAAGCAACCTGAAACAGCCACGATTTCAGTGAAGCAACATCTCTCAGCCTCTCTCCCTTTTCCATCAGCTTGAGGAAAGTCGCCTGCAATGCATCCGCGACCAGGGCATCATTCCGTAGCACGCCACACAAAAACCAACGAAGCGCATCGGCGTGCTGTTGGTAAGCAGCCTCGATGTCGATTCGGGTTGGTTCTGTCGCGTCCATCGAATAGGTTTCGTCTTCGCCAGCGGGTTGCCGTCAAACGTAATGTTCATTCATCAACGTGTTTGAAGTACCGCATTTATACGCAACCCGCGTGATTCCGGCCAAAGCCGTTACGACAAACAACTTTGCATCGTTAAACGATTTAACGCACAGATGCCAGAACCGGTTGCCCAGTTTCACGTAGGACAATGACATGATGCGCCTGGCGGCCCGTTTATTGACCTTTTCTCCAAATTCCCGGTTTTGGCAGGAATTCCCGGGATTTGCGTACAAACACTCAGTCAGGGCAAGCCAAATGGCAGCGATTGTTTATATTGTGCATCGAACCATTGTACTCCACACAGGATTCTTGCGGCTTGTTCATCGGACCTATCTTTTCCCGTGAAGCCGTCGTGACACCGCGACGGCCTCGCCATTTTATTATCCGCACGGTTTACGGAATTTCGCTGCTGGTTCTGATCTGCACGGCCTGGCTGTTGCTGACCAACACGCAGGACATCCAGAATGCGGGCGACATGGCACGATTCGGATCGATCATGTTCCAGATCCTTGCTCCGCTGCAGTTGGCACTGCTGATGTTTCTGGCAGCGATTCAGGCGGCCAGCAATATCGCCATCGAAAAAGACAAAGAGACTTTGATCCTGCTGCTGATGAGCCGCATGACCAACAGCGAGCTGGTTTTGGGAAAGCTGTTTTCGAGCCTGCTCTACATTGCCGCATTGATGCTGACCAGTTTGCCGATCTTCATGTTGATTGTGCTCTTTGGAGGCACCTCGTTCACCCAGGTTGGCTGGACCTTCGCCGTCACCGCACTGACCGCACTGGCTGCCGGTAGTCTTGGAGCCATCGTTGCCCTGTGGCGAGAAAAAACTTTCCAGACGCTGGCCCTGGTAGCGATGGCCATCGTTTTCTGGATCGGCATCGCAGAGTCGTTGGCTCTTTCGGGTGTCACGATCGCGGGATTGAGCGGAATTGAAATCGCCGAAGCCACCAATCCGTTTCGAGCGGTTATCAACGCCAGCCACCCAACGGTCACCTCGACCTGGCTAAAGAAGATCATTCCCTTCCTCTGCATCGCCGGCGGGCTGTCGGTTTTGCTTTCCGCCGTGGCGATCCTGAAAGTACGACGCTGGAATCCAAGTCGCGATGTTCGCATGGGCCAGAAAAGCGAAGAGGAAGACGAAGTTAAAATTGACATGTTCACGGGCAAACTGGTCGACGATGCGTCGGGCACCGCCGAAACAGGTCAGGGCGCCGTTCGCGAATCGGAGAAATTCCGCACCGGGCATGTGGATGCTCGCCAGCGAACCATCGATACGAAGACGCGAAAAGTCTGGGACAATCCAGTCCTGTGGCGCGAAGTCCGAACCTGGGCTTACGGGAAAAAGATCCTCTTCATCCGAGGCGTCTTTTGGGTGTTGGCGGCATGTGTTTTCTTTGCCCTGTATTCGATGATCTCTTCCGGTGAAGCTTTCAAAGTCGTCGCCGATGCGGGAACTTCGATTCCGATCATCGCCAAGCCACTGATGCCGTTCATGCTGTTGAGTCTGGTGATGGTCAACGCATTGGCGGTAACGTCGATCACGAACGAACGGGATGGACGGTCGCTGGATTTGCTTCGCGTGACGGACATTTCTCCCAAAGAGTTCCTGTTTGGAAAACTCTTTGGCGTGCTGACGATTTCGGCCGACATGATTTTGCTGCCGGTCCTGTTGGCGGGATACCTGTGGTTCAACGAATTGATCACCGGCGAAAACCTGTTGTTCCTGATCATTGGATTTGCAGCGCTGCAGGTTTTTGTGGTGATGTTGGGAATTCACTGCGGCATGAGCTACGACAGCAGTCGCCAGGGAATCGGTGCCAGCCTGGGAACCGTGTTCTTTCTGTCGCTGGGGGTTGTGACCACGATCCTGATGATGATTTCATTTACAGGAAACGTGGAAGGTCAACTGGCTCCGTTTCTCGCGTTCCTGATTGGCGGAGCGATCGGTTTGTTCGTGACCCTCGGTTACAACATGCCTTCCAAGGCGATCGCCATTGCCTCGGGTTTGCTACCGCTGGCGATGTTCTATTCGTTTACCGGTGCGGTTCTCAAAAGTTACCTTGCGGTTTTGATTGTGATTGTTCTGGCCTACGGGTTCACGACGTTCGCCATGATGTTGCCACGCCTGAACGAGTGGTTGGTCTCCAGCGGACGAGCCAGGACGACCGGAGATGGCTAGTCTCCTGGAATTGTGGCCGTGGCTAATCACGATGGCTTTGCTGATGGCGGGATCAGGATTCTTCTCTGCCAGCGAAGCAGCCCTGTTCTACCTTCGCCCGCGAATTCGCGAGAAAATGCAGAGCGGAAACGCTGGCGAAAAGATGGCGTTTCAGCTGACCAAAAAGCCCGAACGGCTTCTGTCGGCGATCCTGTTCTGGAACCTCGTCATCAACATCGCCTACTTCGCAATCAGCTCCATCATCGCGATTCGCCTGGAAGAATCAGAATCGGGAAGCGCATCGATCCTGTTCGCGATCATGTCGCTGTTGGCGATCATTTTCTTCAGCGAGATGCTGCCCAAGAACGTTGCCGTGCTGCGTCCGCGGCATCTGGCCAGCGCGTTCAGCATTCCACTCTCGTTCGCCGTTCGCGCCGTCGATCCGATCATGCCCCTGCTTCGATCGGTGAACCTGATTTCACGTCGCCTGATCTGGCCAGGCTTCGAACCGGAGTCCTACATGGAAGTCGCCGACCTCGAAAAAGCGATCGAACACACTGCTGACAATGCGGAACTGATCAAGCAGGAACAAACCGTGATGCGGAACATCGTGGCACTGTCTTCGATTCGCGTCGACGAATGGATGCGACCGAGAACCCAGTTCGTCACATTTCAGCCGCCGGTAAGTCGCAAGGATCTGGTAAATCACGGGATGCCCGACAGCGGTTATCTGCTGGTGTCGGAACCCGATTCGATCGAAGTTTCCCATGCGATTCGTTTGGACAACCAGTACGAATTGCCCGACGAAGAGATCGAACGCTTTTCCGAACCGGTTCAGTACATGCCCTGGTGTGCCACGGTGGCCGAGACGTTTGAACGCATGTCACAGCGTAACCGCGAAGTCACCGTTGTCGTCAACGAGTACGGAGACACGATCGGCGTTTTAACGATCGAAGATATTCTGGAAACAGTCTTCAACGAATCGCCCAGCCGTGCTCGCCGGCTGTTGAACGTCGAACCGATCACAAAAATCGAAGACTCCATCTGGCTCGTTTCGGGGCTTCTGAGTCTGAGGCGTCTGTCGAAGCAGCTTGAGGTTGAACTTCCTGATTCCGACAGCGTGACCATCGGTGGCGTGATGCAGGACGTGTTGCAGAAGCTTTGCGAAAAAGGCGACCGCTGTCAGTGGGGACCGTTTGCCATGCGAGTCATCGATTTCCATGCGACTTCCGGGTTGTTGGTTGAGTTAAAGTTGCAACTTGACCAGGAGGGCGAATCATGATTTTGCTTTCGATCGTCCTGCTGGTGTGCGGAATCTTTCTGAGCGCCTTTTTCAGTGGTAGTGAAACCGGCTTTTATCGAGTCAGTCGATTTCGATTGGTGCTCTCAAGTCTCGACGGAGACCGAATCGCGCGGAGCCTGCTGTGGTTGATCAATAATCCGTCCCTGTTTGTGGCCACGACACTGATCGGAAACAATGTTGCCAACTACCTGACCAGTATGGCGATCGTGTTGCTGACGCGAAGCGTATCGACGTCCAGCCTGTTGGAAATGGTGGCTCCTGTTTTGATGTCACCACTGCTATTCGTGTACGGAGAGCTGCTACCGAAAAACCTTTTCTTTCAGGCGCCCAATCGGCTGTTGAAACTGATCGGCCCCCTGTTTCTGATCTTCTCGGCCATTTTTGCGCCGGCCGTTGCGGTGCTCTGGGCGCTCAGCCGCGTGCTGGAAAAGTCATTGGGACAATCTCCGGACCGGGTAAGGTTGACGCTGGCCCGCAAAGAGCTGGGACAGTTATTCGAAGAAGGACAGGAAGTCGGAATCCTGCAACCGTCGCAACGATTGCTGAGCCAGAACTTCGCGTCGGTTGCATCGACGCCAGTTAGCCAGGTTTGCACTCCCATCGGACGCGCCAACGTGTTGACTGAAAACGCAACATTGGCCGATGCCAGAAAGCTGGCCGTTCGCAAGCAGCTACCCGACATTCCGATTGTGCAAAACCGTTCCAACCACGTGATTGGCTTCGTCCGTACGATTGATGTATTGCTGAAAGATATCGACGACGATGAAGCAGCCAATGAACCAATCGGCGAGGTGCTTCCCTTGACCAAAATCCGCGGCACCGAGCTGGTTGCTGAAGCGTTGATGCAAATGCAGGCCCAGCGCCAGACGCTGGCCATCGTCGTTAACCCGGCCGGAAAACCGGTTGGCCTGCTCTCGATTGATCAATTGACCAATCCTCTGTTGCAGGGAAAACTGGGTTCACTGCGGCGTTGATTCGTCGATTTTGGCCGGATCGCGAATGAACATCTGCTACGACCTGCCCAACCCGCTTGAAGTTACCTCTCTTTGGCGACCTCATACGATGTGGCTGTCGAATCATACATCAGCAAACCGAACAGGAGAGAGTTGTGAATCCCCACCTGAATCATCTCCAGAACCGGTGAACTGAAATGACAACTCAAAACTCTCCAGAATCGCTTCCCAACTCAAGCAATGCTCCGGCTGGGTTTCAGGATCGTCGCGATCCAAACCGACAGCGTAAAAGCACCGGGCTGGAGCGTCGTCAGTTCTCCGACGGGCACAACAATCTCTCTCCCGAAGCGGCCGAAATTGGGCGGGCAGTCGACCAGTACAAGCTTGAGAGTCACCGCCGTTTTGTGACCTACGAAGAGCTGCTGCAGGTGATCAAGTCGCTTGGTTACGAAAAGCGCGAAGGCTAAGCGTTTCGTATTGACGCCTTTGGTTGATCAAAAATCGGTTTCAGGATTCTCGTCGCCGTTGCTCGAACCCAATGCGCCCCAAACTCCATAGTGGCTTTCGAGACCAATTAGTTCGACGGCTGAGTTGGCAGGGTGATTCTGATCTCCGACATCAATATTGATGTCGATGCAGTGCGTGCTGCCATCGCACATTGCAACCACAGTCGAGCCTGAATGGTTTTCACTTGCCGAGAAAAAGCCATCAACTTTTGCCTGTCCGCCAACAAGCAACGAAGGGCTTCCGGGAGGCAAGATTGTGTTGACCAGTCCCGGACCGCCAGTTCCTTCAACCCAATTGCCGCCCCGCACTTTCTCGCTCAGTTTTACGTCCGCCAAGTATCGGTTTGAACGGTCCACCAGCTCCGATGTCAGCGAAGGATTGGAAAGAAATCTTCCCGGCTGGTTGATCGCGAAGTGACGCCCTGCTGATCGAAAACCATCCCCACCAATCTCAGCGAGTGCAATCGTCATACTGGAGCCGTCGGTGATCTCGTCAGTGGTCAGTGATTTGCCCACGGCAAACGCACCACGAATCGTTGCGGGGTCGTGAACGTTCTTCGCAACGTCGCCGATCGAAAACGCATAGGAGGTTATGCCAAACTTTGAATCCGTGTCGGCAACACTTGGGCAAATCAGCCCAAGAGATTGTTCCGACCACATTGGATAGTCTGCTGTATCTACATCAGGATAAGCTGGAAAACGCTGTCCTTCGTGCACGAACTCGCGATCGTAAGTTTGAGGATACCGACCTGTGAACATCAAAAACGAAAGAAACCCACTGTAGTCATCGGTCGTTGACGGTAGCTCTTTTGTTGCCGATGCGAATCCGGTCGCTGATGGGAAACGTTGATGTGCGCTTTCATAATTGAGGATCGCAAGCGCCTGTTGCCGGATGTTATTTAAGCACTGAGTTCGTCTCGCGGCTTCGCGAACCTCGTTGACTGCAGGCACCAATATGGCAACCAAAATACCAATGATTGCAATCACAATCAGGAGTTCGAGAAACGTAAACCCAAAGCGGCTATTCGATGAACGATTCATGTGAAGTTCTCCAATGGTCCAGTCAGGTTTGAATTCGAATGGTTTGCGTCCCGTGTACCGTTAACTTGAGTTGGCTGCATCCACAACTCGTAAGCGATCAATGGCACCAGCCAACTTCCCCAGGCACTAAATTGATACAGCCCGTCTGATTCCATTCCAGTCAGGACTGCAGCTCCTGATATCATTCGAAGCAGGATCGGCGAAAGCAGCATGATGAACAGTCGCGTTGCCCAAACGCGATGCCTGGCCAATTCGCCGCGTCTAACCTGAGCCAGCAACATACCCATGGAGGCCAAAGTCAAAACTGCCAGAAGCGCGAATCCGATTCCCGCAACCGTTCCAGTATAGCTTCGCGTCGCCATCACCAATCCGCTGGGAGCGAGCAGCAACACCAGTACAAACTGAACCTTTCCGAAAGTGCGGTGCAATCGGACCTGGAATTTTCGATGTCCCGACCACACAAGAAATGTTGCAATCAGAATTGCTAACGGGCCACAGACAATGTGAACGTAGAAAGCGATTCTGTAAGTCCCGTGAAAGAAACTCTCGCGACCCTGCAGAAATCCTGCCGCCTGAAAATCAGGAGGAAAGTAGAAACGATATTCGCTCAGGATCCCGGTCATTTCACGCAGGGCAAACAGGATCAACAGGAACCCAATACCGTATCGAATCATTTTTGTAACACGTTTGAGCCAACTGATCATTAGTCTCCCAAAGGTGAACTCCTCCCTCTTATTTTACGCACGTGAGTTGAGAAAGCAAAACCTGTATCAACACGTGAAAAACATCGTCACAGCTACGAATCAAGCTGCCTTTTTCTCCGCCCACTCCATTCCTGAAGCCAACTCCTGCTTCAAGATCTCCAGCACTTCGGCGTCTGCCCAATAGTTCACATGTCCGCGTGCGCCTACGGGATGGTTGGAGCAATGCGCGATTTGGATTTTGCACTGGCTGGATTCTGAAATGCGATTCATCGAAACGCTGTCCTGGTGTGTTTGAGGCAAGTGGCCGAAGTCGATGTCCAGTCCAACGAAGTCGTCGACGCGAAAGATGTTCACCCAACGATCAACTTGCTGGTGAAGTGTGCTCCAGAATCGATCCGAAAACGGTGGATAGAAATGCCCGAAGTAATGCTGGTAAAGGTGAGTGACCGGCGAGCCCATCGTGACCAGTGTGATCTTTCCAAAGCTGTTTCGTAGCCAGTCCATCTCCGGATCGTTCAACGTTTCAATCACGTCGACCGTTCCCTGACTGTGAGCCACCATCACCAGTTCCGGGCGATGATTGTACTTGTCGCGGTAATGGGCAAGGATCCGTTTGATCCGTTGGAGAATCTGGTCGCGACGTGAAAAATACAGCGAACCGTCCTCGAAAGTTGACTCGCGGATATCAAACTCGTCATCGTCGTCGAGCACATCCTTGATCTTGGTGGCACGAAAATAGAAATGATTCACTACGTCCAGAATGATATCCAACACGCCACGCATCTTTGGCAACACGAACAGGACCAAACCGCCCAACGGCATCAGTGCGGCAATCGCATAACTGTTGGCCATTCCCATCATATGACCCAGCCGGTCCTCGTCCCAGGATCCTCCCCGGTTCTCCACGATCGAAATCCACATCACCATCGAGACACCGATCATCGTGCAAACGCCCAACGTTAATTGCACCACCGGATGCACCAACAATCGCGGCACCCGTTGCCCCTGTTTGAATGACTCAGCACTGATCGTCGATCGCTTTCGCATATAGTCAATCACCAGGCCCAGCGTCACTGCCGTCATCACCAGCGCCATCAGAAACTGAACTCCCAGCATGGGGATGGCTTCATCGAAAAGGTTTTTGAATTCTTCCATTTTGACGAATCGGACGATCACCTCTTTCGTCGACACCCACAGCAGTGGTATGCACTGCCCCCAAATGCCCACCGTTAGCGCCGGTAACAGAAACGCCACATTGAGCGCAGCCCGATTGGCCCGGGGATGAAACCGCGCTGCACCCCACAGGCCACCCATCGCAATCACGACCAGAGTTTCCACAAACCACAACAGCCCCAGCAAAACCACCAGCACCCGGCAGTACCAGATCAGCCCTGGATGAACGGCGCCAGCGTATTGAGCGACCGTCGAATGCCAGTCGATCGTAACATGCTTGATCGCCATCAACCCGGTGACGAAAGCAGTCGTGATGTTGACCCAGAACCAGAATCGTTTGACAACGCGGCTGCGAGTGATCCTGTCTCCGACTTGAGACGCCAGAATTGCGATCGCGGCACAACAAGCCAGAACCACCTGGGTCCACATCATTCCGGTGTACGATTTCGGCCACAGCACTTCGGTCCCTACAACAGCCAACGTCAATATGGCAAGGTAAAACGTCACCGCCATGACAGGGCCGTGCAGAATTCGCGAACTGATCAACCCCAGCCGTTTAAGCCAGTGAGCCGCGATGCCCGGTTGTTCTGCCGCGACGTAAGCCACGTAGCGCAAGCCGAACAGGATTTGAAACATGCCCAGGATGACACCCAGGGGCCCGCGGCGGACTTGCGAAAGGTCACCCCAGAAGCCTTCGACCAGTTCGATGGATCCGTTTTTGAACTGTAGCTGACGAACGTGAGCCGGAAACGTCTTGACCTGAGTTACCGATTCGCTGAGATCCGGTTTCTCGTTGAGCCACAGGGTCTGTTGGGATTCGAAGAGCGGTCGATTTTCTTCGGCAATTGAGCGCGTAAAGAGGCTCAGCGTCTCTCCCGGTTGTGGATCTCCCACACCATGAACGACAACAACGAGCTTGTCCGGTTTTTCTGAACCCGCCTGCAAAATCCTGTACCAGTATGTCCCTGAAATTTGGTCTGGGACTGTAGATGAATTGGCGGCTGAAGCATGTAGAGGATCTGTCAGTTGCTAGCGGCATGTGGCTGCGGCGTCTCGCCGCAGTAGC
>CAYUNP010000183.1:0-10282 GCA_964446085.1 uncultured Pirellulaceae bacterium | reverse complement strand
GTAATTCGTGGCAGCCGGCTGGATCTTTGGAAAAAACGGGAAAGATTTGCTCAGGCTGCCAAAACTCGGCGAATTGCGGGTTTTGCTGTCAGAAACGCGATATTGGCAGTCTCGATGAAGGCTTTGACGATGCGAATACCGCAAGCCAATCCAAAAGGCAAAAATCGTGCAATGGCTGCGAAAATACACGAAAAGTAACAAATCAGGATGCTTCGATTGACTGCTGTTTCAATCGACTCATACGGTAGCCAAACCGGCGCAGGACACAGAGGACGCCGATCATTATCACGGCCATTGCCAAATGGCCAAGGACGAGACCGAACATGAATTGAAGTGTTTCTGATCTTCCCAGTGTTTTGACGACGGCAGCCAGGATCCCCAGTTCGACGAATCCCAGTACTCCCGCACAGACAATCCAAATCAAACTGTAGCGAGGGATTTTTTCTTTCGAAATCGCCAGCGCGATCCAGATGCAGGGGAGCTTTACGATCAGGCTGATGATGCTGAAGAGAACCATTGCGAAGACTGGTAAAGGGTCATCCAGCCCACTTTCAGTCAGCACGGCCGACCATGTAGGCCAATCACCTGGCATAAATTGCCTTCCAATTGCTAACGTAACCGCGAGAATTGCGGTCCCCATCATCATGTCACGGATTGCGTACCGGTTTACCTGCGCACCTCTGTCCGGTTTGTCTTTTTGAAAAATACGCCATCCAAATAGCCATGCGGCCAGTTTGAGCGGGATGTAGCTAACCACGAATCCATAGACCCAAACCAAACCCATCCCCCAAACCTCTGCTGAGCTGATTACTCCATGGTCCAGCTTAACACCGTAGCAAAGTGCGCCCCACGATATCACCAGCAGCAGAATGGTCCATGGCAAACGAATCCAAAACGTGCCCTCGACCAGCGTGCCCCAAATGCAGATCAAGGTAAGCTGAGCGACAACAATGTTCATCATGAAGACTCCACTCCAGGCATCATGAAAACAGGACGACATCAGCATGTCCATTGCAACAAAAACGGCGAACAGCACGCCAACAAGGACCGCAAGTTGAATGACATGAGCGGAAATCCAACGCTCATGCTCGTCGTTTAAATGTGGCATGTGTGCAGAAGCTCTTTAGAGAATGCTTCGAATCTGGAATAGAATTTCGAGTTCATTGCACACCAGGAATTTACAGTCCAGAATCGCCGTCATTCATGGGCGACCAACAGGAGAACACTAATCTCCACTGATCAACACTAATCGAGCGTGTGAATTAGTGGAGATTAGTGAAAATTAGTGTTCTCAAATCATCCGTATTTATCGTTGTTTATCTGTGACTAAATTCTCCTCGCGGCACTTTTGGCCACAGATCGACACAGATTTTTCACAGATCGTCTCTTTTGCACGTCGTTCTCGGTACGTCGAGCCGACGGTTCTTTCAACCGAAGACGAAGGTTTTGGTCCGGTTCTCGACTGGATGACTTCCAATCTCACAGAGCATTTTACTTTGGATCAGGTCGCCGACCAGTTTGCTCACTCAGATGTTGGACTTTTCATCACCGATGTGATCAAACCATAAACTGCAATCACCAGGAAGCAGATCAGTGGCAGGATGAAAGACCACCCAACTGGATTCAGGTCAGTTCCAAAGACACTCTTCAGCGGCCCCACAACGCCTTCAATAAAGCTGTCTCCTTTGGCGTCGATCAGAGCACCCTGCCAGGGTGGAGTCAGCGCTCCACCGACGATGGCAAAAATAAGTCCCGCCGAACCGAGTTTTGCATCTTCAGGTGTGAGTCCCTGCAACGCAATGCCGTAGATCGTTGGGAACATCATCGACATGCATCCCGAGACGCCAACCAGGCAATAGAGCCCGGTCATGTTCTGCAACGTGATCACAAGGTAAGTCAAAACCATGCCAACAAGGGCAAGAACGGCCAACAGCAAACCGGCATTTACATAGCGGAGCAAGAACGTGCAGATGAAGCGACTGATCAGAAAGATCACCATCGCGGCAATGTTGTATTTCTGAGCCGTTGCGGCATCGAGTCCACACAATGTCATGCCATAATGAATGATGTAGGTCCAGCACATAATTTGCGCACCGACGTAGAAAGCCTGCGCTATCACACCTCCGATGTATCGAAGCGACATTAATTTGACAATCAGATCGCCAAGCTCAATTTTGTTGTTTTCATTTCCAGTATCCGGCATTTTGCTGACAACGAACATCGCCAACACCGCCAAAACGACACAGGCGATGACCACGTAAGGCGTTCGGACAGTCGCGAGATCCTGTTGCTGCATCTCATTCCACTCGTCGGGCGATTCTTCAATATACGCTACGAGTGAGTCGTTAAGTTTTCCGTCGACATCGCCAGGCAACATGGTTGCGTACTCGGGATGGGCTTCTCTTTCTTTGGCGCGAAATCCTTCAGTGCTCAAGTTTGGCAGGATAAAGGTTGCCGCGATCAGCATGCCCGTCAGCGAACCCATGGGATTGAAAGCCTGTGCAAGATTCAGCCGTTGCGTTGCAGTTTCAGGCGGCCCCATTGAAAGAATGTAGGGATTGGCAGTGGTTTCCAAAAAGGCAAGGCCAAACGTGAGGACGTAGAGCGCGACCAGGAACATGGAGAACTGCATGTTCATACTGGCCGGAATAAACATCAGGGCTCCAACCGCATATAGCGCCAGCCCAATCAGGATACCCCATTTGTAGGACAACTTCCTCAACACCAAAGCAGCAGGAATCGCCATCGTGGCGTAGCCCCCGTAGAACGCCCTCTGCACCCAGGCTGCTTGCTCGTTCGAGATCTGAAAGATGTCTTTGAAACCCTTAACCAACGGGTTGGTTATGTCGTTGGCAAAACCCCAAAGTGCGAACAGCGTGGTCACCAGGATAAATGGATAGAGATACTTTTTGGGGACAACTGATGAAGTGTCGTGGTCAGTGGCTGTCGAATCTTGATCTGACATTTGTGGGTCCGTTGGTGGCCAAGGTATTTCTCGGTCTCTAATCTAGCCACGCGACAGGCGGATTAATAGTCAGGCGAACTCGGGGCCAGGAACAAAATCCATGTTTTTCCCGCCAAAGCCACGACGTACCGAAAAACAGGCAAACCAGTGAGGCTATGACGGCGAACCCGGGAACGCATTGAACTCCAGATATCACTGGTGAGCGAAAAATCAGGACTCGGACTCGATGAGTTAGCTTTTTGTTTGCATCGACATCTTCCATGCCTGAGAATCTCATGCAACGAACTGAGCTAAACTTCACCAACAAGGGCATCGTCATGATTTTCAATCCAGTTTTCAGAAATTCTTTGCTACTGTTTGCAGCCTTGATGATTGCACCGAGTTGCTGCACTCAAGCCAACGCTCAGATGCCAGCGCCGGGCCCAGAGATGGATCTTCTCAAAAAAGATGTTGGTGAATGGGACGTCGAAATCAAAGTCTGGTCGTCGCCGGATGCTGAACCTGCGGTCAGTAAAGGCAAGGAGTCAACTCGTATGCTTGGTGGTTATTGGACGATCACCAACTTTGAAGGCAACATGATGGGCTTTGACTTCAAAGGACACGGGACTTACGGCTACGATACCAAAAAGAAAAAGTACGTTGGTGCCTGGATGGATTCCCTGGGACCTTTCATGATGCTCACCGAAGGCACTTACGACAGGGAAACGGAAACGCTGACGCTTGCTGGTGACAACCCAGGCCCTGATGGCGTTTCAACATTCACCTATACGATGGCTACCTGTTACAAAGACGCGAAACGGGTCATGACGATGCACATGCAACCTGCTGGCTCGGGCGATGACCAGAAAATCAAGGTCTTTGAAATGACCTACGCGAAGAAAGAGGCCATGAAGAAAGAAGCCATGAAGAAAGAGGCCATGAAGGCCAAGTCAAAGTAGCCAGTTCTGTTGCGTGCACGAGCAAATGACTCGAGCACGTAAGTAGAACTCACTGTCAGGCTGAAACCTGACTGCAAACTATCTGCCACCGTCAAGCGCCGGGAAATCCAGAGCTTCAAGTGATTCAACCCGATTTGGAGCTGGCGTCGGCGTTAGTACTGAAGAAGGCTTTTGAGATCCATCGTAAACCGATTTTAGGCCGCTACCAACGGATGGCACATATCGATCAGAGTGACCCTCGGGTGTCGAAGTTATGGAAGGTGCAACCTCGAACTTCGAGACTTCCTCATCTGCCTCTGGTTCCTCATGTTGTCCAAACTGGACGACCATCTTCTGAGCCTTTTGTCCACGTCGCGAAATTTCAAACTCGACCCGATCACCACCTCCCATGGCTTCGACAATGGCGTCGAACTCTTCGACAGCAAGCAGCTTGGCTCCACCAATTGCGGTAACGACATCACCACGTTGGATGCCTGCCGCTGCCGCATTTCCACGCGGGTCAACCTGGCTCACAACGAATGCTTCGCCCGATGATTGGATTTTCATGCCGAACTCCCGGGACACACCAGCGTTGCCTACAGTAGCATTCGCGGCCGCCTGTGGATTTGATTGCAGCTTGATGCTGGGATACTTTTTCTGGCCCTTGCCGACCACGTTAGGCTTCGCAAGCGTCGGCGTCGTGGCTTGGGTTGGAGCCTTCCGCGCTGGAGTTGGTGCTTTTCGCGTCGGCGTTGGATTTCTTGTTGCCAGCGTAGGCTGCTTTGCAGGAGCTTTGGCTTTCGGTGCTGCGGATTCAGAGATGAACGGCAGCAACGGCTTGCCCCGGTTCAGCTTCTCACGCATGCGACGAATGATTGGTCCCTGAGCAGCGGCTTCGTCCATTGGGAAAGACCCAACAGCGAACACGACAGAAAACAGAATCAGCACAAGTTTCAGGCAAGGTTTCATTTCTCATCCTTGAGATAATAGCGGACACTTCCTGTGATTTCCTTCGCATCGGAAAACCAAACTACACATCACAGGCCGTAGCACTGTTCTTCGTCGTCAGGTTCGTTTCTATTCAGAAACCGAGAATGCACGGTCCAAGTTTCCGGAAAACACAAATCACGGATAACCCATCCAAACGGCATTTGGCTGGTAAGATAATGCGGTTGTTCCAGCTAACCACGGCGTTGAGGGCTTGAGTCTCTTTTCGTGGCCGGTGTGTTTGAACTAGAATCAGCCCGCGATAGCTACCTGGCTGTCCCTCCGAAGGGACTCAGGATTTGTGCAGAGCAAAAGAAAAGGCACCGAAAGAAAACCGATGAAGCGATACAAAGGACTGTTCCGGGACACGTGGTGGCTCTGGCTGATATTCGTCGGCGGTGGCAGCATTGCGGGTATCTTTATGCCGATCGCACTTTCATCGATTCCGATTTGTGCCTTCGCGTTTGTTTACTTTGGATTGATGCGGTACGACAAGGAAGGCAACCTGATTTCCGAAGATCGAACCTGAGGGCTCCTGGCGAGTGCCAAAAAAACTGGGAAACTTTTCCAAGAAGTGAACCTGTGCCGCGAATTCTATTCAACGATCCGCTCGCCGGATATGATTTTGAGCACTGAACTGGCGCTAAAACAATGCATTCGACTCGTATGGAATTACCGGATTCAACCAGCCCAACAGAAACGCTTTCACGATTCATGGTGTGGGTAGACGGAGTCGGTGGGTACATGGTTTGTGCCGACACGACCAACTCGATCGGGCAGTCGACGCAGCAAAACGACGTTTCGATTCCGATCTGCGGTGACATTGAGCAACTGCATGCCAACATTCAGTCGGTCGACAATGGGCATTTGCTGCATCCGGTCGGCCCGGTTTCAATTGACCAACACGATGTCACCGAACCACAATTGCTTGGCGACAATCGCACCTTCGAAATGGGGGAATCTGTTTCGCTGCACTATTGCAAGCCGCATCCCTGGAGTACCACGGCGGTAATCAGTTTTGAGTCCCGCAATCGAACTTACCCGTGGTCCGATGCCGTTTTGATTGCCGGAAACACGATCATCCTCGGCCCCAATGCTCAATCGCATATTCGCTGTTCGCGTTGGGAGCATGAAGTCATTTTGCTGCGTCGCGATGATCAGTGGCACTGTCGCTCGTTCGCCGAATTTTCAATTGATGGCGAGGCGATTGAGATGGAAGGCGTGCTCAATGGAAACTCCCGCATCGAAGGCCGTGACTTTTCGTTCAGCCTGGAAGAGCTGTTGCCAATGACGGGTGAGTGAGTCGCCATCGGCCTCTAACCTGTGGACATGCAGATCACAAGCCAGTGACTTGCCTTGTGCCACCAGGTCCATGCAGCCGCTCTGCAAAGCAGACTATTCGTCAAGCAATTCTTCGTCTGGCTCAGACTGGCTTCTGGATTCCAGCACCATCCGAATCGGAACTTCTCCGAAGTCCAGCGTGTCACGGAATACGCCCAGCAGGTAACGGCGATACGTTTTCGAGAACGAATCCGGATTGTTGCATTTGAGCATGATGGTTGGAGGTGAAACTCCGATTTGCGACGCGTAAAAGATCTTTGGGCGTCGACGATTGCTGGCCATTGGCGGCGGATGCCTTACGAGTGCTTCCTTGACAATCCGATTGAGTCGCGGAGTCGGAACGCGGTACAGACTCTGCTTGAAAAGCATCTGTGCGTGATTCATCAACCGTTTGCAGTTTTGTCCTGTCTCTCCGGTGATGAAAGCGATCGGGCAGCAGGCCATCGACGGGAAGTTGTCGTGGATGTAGTCCGCCCACTTTTGCGTCGGCATGTGCTCGGCCATCTGGTCCCATTTGTTGACCACGAAGACGCAAGGCTTGTAGTTCTGTTCGATGTAATTGCAAAGCTTGCGATCAACTTTGCTGATACGATGCGTGCAATCGAACATCATCAAAACGACATCCGCGTGTCGAATGGAACGGTGCGCTCGATGGGTTCCATAAAAGTCGATGTCTGTGCGACTTTTCCCGCGACGCAAACCGGGCGTGTCGATTGCGAGCATTGTTTTCTGGTCAAGTTCAAAACGTACGTCGACGCTGTCCCGAGTTGTGCCGGCGACTTCGCTGACGATCATGCGGTCGGCTTCAGAGAGCGTGTTGATGAAAGTACTCTTTCCCACGTTGCGACGTCCGACGACGACGAACTTCATCTCTGGTTCTTCAATCTCTTTGGCGTCGGGTTCCTGTTCTGGCGGAAGCGCTTCATGCAGCGATTCGGACAGTTCGGACTTGCGCCGATTGTTTTTGGCACTACAAAGAATGGGCGAGCCAAAACCCAGCGCAAAGAATTCACCGGCCTGTGTTTCCCAGTTCTCGCCATCGCATTTGTTGGCAACCAGCAGCACGGGCTTCTTCAGTTTACGAAGACGATTGGCAACCGTTCGATCCAGTGGCGTGATTCCATCGCGCGCATCGACGACGAACATCAGCACGTCGGCACCCTGGATGCCAAGTTCAATCTGTTGTTCGATTTCTTCGTCCAGTTCATCAACGTCATTGATTCCGATTCCGCCAGTGTCGACGATTTCGAAATAGCGATCCTGTTCGTTGAGCAGGTGCGTCATTCGATCGCGCGTCACGCCGGCCATATCGTCAACGATCGCCAGGCGGCGGCCAGCTAACCAGTTGAAGATGCTTGACTTACCGACGTTGGGGCGACCAACGATGGAAACTTGAGGCAGAGACATGACGATTTGGTGATAGTTCGAATGAAGAGAGCGGAATTCTGAATCTGCCCGTTCAAAATGTTAGCGAATTCAGATAATTTAACAGGGAGAAAACACGGTTTCGACACAGGAACCTCAAATCGATGGCGGACAATATGGAATCAAAACCCGACGAAATCGATCTTCAGAAGTTGCTCCGGCAGCAGCTGCATTCATTGGCTCAGTTCGGCGTTCGGGAGATTCCAGCCGGAAACGGTGATTTCGAGTTTCAATTTCATGAGGCCGAGCCCGATCCGGTGGGTGCTGTCCAGCAGCCTGTAGTTGCCGCCAATGCTGCGGTGTCCAAGTCGGATGTTAAAAAACCAACGCCTGCTCCGATTTCCGCGGGTACTGACACTTGGGGCCCGGCAACAACGGTTCACGAGAACCGACCAGCGGCTCTGGATGTGATCAACGCAGAGGTTCGCGGATGCACACAGTGCGAGGAATTATGCTCGGCGCGGACTCAGACTGTTTTCGGTGTCGGCAGCCCATCAGCAAGGCTGGTCTTTGTCGGCGAGGGGCCGGGAGCGGATGAGGATCGATTGGGCGAGCCATTTGTCGGGGCTGCCGGAAAGCTGCTGAACAAGATTCTGGCGGCTTCGAAGCTGCAACGCGATGAGGTTTATATCCTCAATACCGTTAAATGCCGACCACCCCGCAATCGAAATCCTACTGAAACCGAGCTGCATAACTGCTGGAACTACGCTCAGCGACAGCTGGAAGTCATCCAGCCGGAATTCATCTGCTGCCTTGGTAGTGTGGCCGCGAAGACGATGCTGCAGACAACGCAGTCTCTGGGGCGACTTCGAGGGAAATTCCATACATGGCGGGGAGCGAGGCTGGTTGTGACTTACCACCCCGCTTATTTGCTTCGCAACGAAGGTGCGAAACGTCACGTTTGGGAAGACATGCAGATGCTGGTCAAAGAGATGGGGATCGACCTGTCGAATTAGAGAAGATGCTGTCGGTTCTTTCCCTTTGAGCCGTCGAATCAGGAAAAATCCGCAATTCCACCCGCAGCAGGCTAAAATCCGCTGAGTACCGGGAAAACTCGGGAATTTCTTGCTTGTTTCCCTAGCGGTGACTAATATTCAAGAAGGGATTTTCTGCGCCAAAGACTAAACTCCGCAGAATCAAATCGACAAGAAAAAACACCAAACAATTGCGTCGTGAACTTGCGTCGCACAAAACGCAACTGGAGACTTCAATGCGGGCTCAATCAAACAGGATTTTCGCTTTGGCCATCGCGGCTCTGATGATGATCGGAACGGCCACGGTACACGGTCAAACTGGCGGTACTGGTGCCGGTGCCGGTACCGATGACGGAGCACCAGATACAGGTGGTGTGACAATCGATGCCGAGAACGTTTTGTCAACTCGCAAGGTGGTTGCAAATACAAATGCGTTGTCTCGCCAACGTTGGCAGCACGCTCAGATCAACGTCAACAAAGAGATCCAGAAAGTCAGTGAGCTTCGCAAAGTCTCACTTGTACGACTGGAAAATGAAGTCGCCCGTCTAAAAGCAGAAGGCAAGTCAATCAACGATGACATTCGCTTCCTTGCTGGTCTGACTCGAATCACACACGTCTTCTACTACCCTGAAGAAAATGACATTGTGATCGCGGGTCCGGCGGAAGGTTATTTCCTTAACGGTGCCAATCGTGTCGTGGGAATGGAAACTGGCAAGGCAACACTACACCTCGAAGACCTTGTTGCTGCTTTGCGAGCATATGCTCCTGGCAGGCGAACTGCAGTGATCTCCTGCTCAATCGATCCAACTCAGGAAGGTCTCAAGCGATTTCAGCAAGCTCAACTTGCGATCACCCGACAGTACCAGGGAATTCAGCGATTCACTGCCCAGATCGTAAATCACATTGGACGAACTTACTACGATGCAATGGGCCTACAGACCATTACCATTAATGGTGTCTCGGATAAAACCCGATTCGCTCAGGTTCTCGCGGAAGCAGATTACCGCATGAAGCTCTACGGTATCGGTGTTGAGCAGCCGCCAGTTCGCATGACAACCTTTATCCAGGCAGCATCGCCTGCAGCAGGTGGTCGTGGCAAGCTTCAGCGTTGGTTTTTCGAGCCAAACTACGATTGCGTCACGGTCAATCAGGAAGGCACCGCGATGTCTCTTGATGGACAGGGTGTCAAGCTTGTCGCTGCAGACGAAAGCGTTAACGCAAGTGGTCAGCGAAAGAACAAGAAAGGTGAAGCGAACGTTGCGAGCCGCAGGTTCTGCACTTCGTTCACCAAGCAGTATGAAAAGGTGGCTCAGCGAGCAACCGTTTTCGGTGAGCTTCGCAATCTGATCGACATGAGCATCGTTGCTGCTTACATTCAGAAGTCAGACCTCTACCGTAAAGCGAACTGGGACATGGCAACCTTCGGTGACGAAGAGCAATTCCCAATCGAGATCTATCCTGCTCCCAAGAAGGTTGCACCAGTTGTCAATGCAGTCGTCAAGCAAGGTGCTTTGATGACTCCAATTGGCGGTGGCGTTAACATTCAGGCTCGTATCGCGCTCAACAGCGACAGGGCTTCGGTAGATACCGAAGGCAAAATCGGGACAGTTCGTGATTCAATCACATTCGACGACCTGGCTGAAGGCCAGTGGTGGTGGGATTGATCCTCTAAC
>CAYUNP010000182.1:0-10415 GCA_964446085.1 uncultured Pirellulaceae bacterium | reverse complement strand
ATTTCATGTTCCGCATGAACACCTATCCGTATGACTACGCAAGGTCAGGAAACTGGAAACAGCTCGAAGTCTACGCTACAAAAATTGCTGAATCATACCGCTTGGCCACCAGCTGAACGCGGTATAACAATGTGATGCACGCGAAGCCGGGACGTTCAGATTCACGTTCGATCCAGCTGGGGTCCGTAAGCATATAGCCATCACCGTCTGGCAAGCCGATCACATGGCATTCCAAGTGTGGAAACTGTTCGACTATTGAGTTGCAGTATTGCACTGCAAAATCGCGAGAATCGAACGGGATTCGACCAGAGTTTGGCTTGATATTGTATTTGTCGAAGGGCGGATTCGGGTCAAGGACGATACCGGTAAACGGGTCGCAATGCACTACAGCGATACCATCCTCGTGAACATCGGTGGACATTGGAAATCGCCAGGTCCCGACAACGGAATTATGGACGACATGGGTCGCCAAATACGAAATAACTGCCACCAAAGTGGTGGCAGTTATTACGCAGGAAAATTAATGGATCTGGCTTCACTCTCTAATCGCGTTCCCGATCAAGCCTGTGCTTCGGCGTTATCAAGAATCTGGTTCAGGACGTACTGCAGGATACCGCCGCTGAGGTAGTAGTCGATTTCAGCCGGAGTATCCAAACGAACCGTCAACGGAACGCTGACTTCGGTGCCGTCGCTGGACTTCGCGGTGAGCGTTGCTTGCTGCATCGGTGTCATCTCGCCCGTCAAGCCGGTCAAGCTGAAGGTGGCATCAAACAGTGAAGCTACCTTGTCGTAGTCGGCTTTGTTGACGAAGTCGAGCGGAAGGACGCCCATGCCGATCAGGTTTGAACGGTGAATGCGTTCGAAGCTTGTCGCCACGACCGCTTTGACGCCCAACAACAACGTTCCTTTCGCGGCCCAGTCACGCGACGAACCCATGCCGTAATCGGCGCCGGCGATCACGATCAAATCGCGACCTTCTTCTTTGTACTTCATGCAGGCGTCGTAGATGAACGTTGGCTTGCCGTCAGCAATCGCATCGACGTTTGTATCGGGTTTGGGAACATCGGCGTCGCCGAAGTATTGCGTGTAGCCACCTTCGACCTGTTTCCCACCGGAGGTTGCCATCAAGTTCTTGATGCGAACGTTGGCGAAACTTCCGCGCGTCATGACTCGGTCGTTTCCGCGGCGACTACCAAAGCTGTTGAACTTGGCTTTCTCCACACCGTTGTCGATCAAGTACTGACCGGCAGGACTTGTTGGTGTGATCGAACCAGCTGGTGAAATGTGATCCGTGGTTACCGAATCAGAAAAGATCCCCAGCGGACGGGCGTCAAGAATGTCGGTGCCTCCAGAAGCTGGAGTCCTCGAAAACCCTTCAAAGAATGGCGGCAATTGAATGTAAGTTGAGTCGTCATTCCACGAGTACGTGTCGCCGGTGCTGGATTTGACATCCACCCATTTCTCACTGGCAACGTCCAGGTTGCTGTAAAGTCGGTTGAACACTTCCGGCTTCAATGCAGCGCCGATGACTTCCTGAAGCTCACTGGAACTTGGCCACAGATCCTTGAGGAAAACGTCGTTGCCGTTGGTGTCCTGTCCAAGCGGATCGTTGGTTAGATCCAAATCGACGCGACCGGCCAGGGCATAAGCAACCACCAGCGGCGGGCTCATGAGGAAGTTGGCCAGGATCGAACCGTGAATGCGGGCTTCGAAGTTCCGGTTTCCGGACAGCACGGATGCACAAACCAAATCTTTGCTTTTGAGTGCGCCTTCGAGTTCCGGGTTGAGCGGGCCCGCGTTTCCGATGCACGTCGTGCAACCGTAGCCGACGGTTTCGAACCCGAGCTGGTCCAGTTCTTTTTGCAGATCGGTTGCTTCGAGGTAATCCGTCACCACGCGTGATCCCGGACCGAGTGAAGTCTTTACGTAAGGAGCAACTTTGAGTCCCAAAGCGTTCGCTTTCTTGGCGACCAGTCCAGCGGCCAGCATAACGCTGGGGTTGCTGGTGTTGGTGCAAGAAGTGATGGCCGCGATCAGGATCGAGCCGTGTTTGAGTGTGATCTGTTCGCTGATCGGCTTGGTGGCAACCGCTGCTCCACCGATGTTGAGCAATCCAGCACCAACTGGCGAGAATCCGGCTGGCGTCGTGAGTTCAAGGTCAGCCGCGTCGTTACGTGTTGAAGCTTCTCGGCCAAAGCCGCCGCTTGCAACTGAACCAGTGAATAGCTCATCGAACTTGGTGCCCAGTTTAGGAACGTCGATGCGATCTTGCGGCCGCTTGGGTCCAGAGACAGCCGGAACAACGGTGGAAAGATCAAGTTCCAGATCGTCGGTGTAGTCAACGTCGCCTTTCTTCGGGATGCCCCACATCTCCTGGGCTTTGAAGTAGTTTTCGACCGTTGTGCAAAGTTCTTCGCTGCGACCAGTGCCTTTAAGGTAGTTGATCGTTTCTCCGTCGACCGGGAAGAAACCCATCGTGGCTCCGTACTCAGGTGCCATGTTCGCGATCGTGGCGCGATCCGGCAGGCTCAAAGCTTCCGCGCCCGGGCCGTAGAACTCGACGAATTTGCCAACCACACCGTGAGCTCGAAGCATTTGCGTGATTTTCAAAGTCAGGTCAGTAGCGGTGACTCCTTCGTTAAGCTTGCCGTGCAAGTAGACGCCGACGACTTCTGGAACGAGGAACGTTACAGGTTGACCCAGCATTCCGGCTTCGGCTTCGATGCCTCCAACGCCCCAACCGACAACGCCCATGCCGTTGATCATCGTCGTGTGAGAGTCGGTGCCGACAAGCGTGTCCGGATAGAAGACGCCGGCTTTTTCAAGCACGCCTTTGGCGAGGTGTTCGAGGTTCACCTGGTGAACGATACCGATTCCTGGAGGCACGACACCAAAAGTGCTGAAGGCTTGCTGGCCCCATTTAAGAAACTCGTAGCGTTCCTGATTGCGAATGAATTCGATTTCGAGATTCCGATTCAGGGCTTCCTGTGATCCGGAAAAGTCTACCTGGACCGAGTGGTCAATGACCAGATCCACCGGGACCAGAGGCTCGACGACTGCGGGATCAGCGCCAGCATTTTTTGCAGCGTCTCGCATGGCGGCAAGGTCGACGACCAGTGGAACTCCAGTGAAGTCCTGCAGGACGACGCGGGCGACGGTGAAGGGCACTTCGTAGTCGCCTGGCGATTTGGCTTTCCAGTTGGCGAGATTCTTCACGTCCTCTTCGGTGACTTTCTTGCCGTCGCAATTTCGCAGCACCGATTCCAGTACGATCCGAATGGAGATCGGCAGTCGTGAGACATCGCCAATGCCCAGGTCTTTCAGCGCAGGAAGCGAGTTGAATTTTGCGTCTGCGCCAGAACCGGTCTGAAACGTCTTGAGGGTGTCGAGTGCCATAGATCTGAATTGTGTAAGAGGTTTATAAGGGCCGAATGTTAAAAAAGTGAACGCCAATTCGTTTGTGGCGAATTGAATGATCGGCCTTTTGAGTGAACTCAGTATAGAATTTCCAGGCAAAAATTCAACGGGACGTCATGTTCCCTGTGCCTTTGATGAGTTGGCGGTGTGGTGCCAAACTGAGGCGAATATGGAAGTGAGTTAACGCGGAAGGTAAGTTGTCAGGAATACCGGATTGGTTCGTAAGTTCGAAGTTCTTCAACTTTCCTGCCAGCGATGGTGATGCGTCAATTCCTGGTGTCGATTTCGATTCTGACCGAAACTTGCAAACCGATTTCAACTGGCATTTCCTGGGGCTGCCTACTACTTTGCACCAGCGTGTTTCGCCATCGATTTTGATGACTATTCAATGGCAATGGGTGTTGCCAAATATCGCGATGGCACAATGACGCTCCGTGGAGCGTTTCCCACTGCCGACTCGAGCTGCAGCATATTCCCAACGGATATCGCGTGTTTCATCGGATTGCTACCAAATATTTCGTGAGGTCCGGCGAACAATGATGAAATTCAACTGAAAGGGAATCGAGAACCATGACCTTTGTAAATCGCGTAGTCCTGTTATCTCCATGGTTGTTCACAGTTGGCGTTGCATCGACTCTCATTGGGATTTTCCTGGGGCTAACCGGATTCGATGACTTGGCACGAATGCTGATCGCTGTTGGGGTGATAGTGTGGGCTGTTTTTGGAAACATCTGGTACATGTATCAACGTCCTTCCGGTACAGAGTAGCCAGTAGAGCAATCGCCTTTGGTACATTCAATTTTGTGAAGGAGGAACAAAACCAAATGGATCAAGGCTGTCAAATTATGACGCCGCCGGGCTAATCGATGCTGAAGAATTCGCAGTGGTCACCATCTGACTGGCGTTTAAACGCAATACCGTTCAATGAAGGCGGGACAGGCTTCGAGCCTGTCAAAAGTTGGTTTGCGTTTCGCCGGGCTGCAGTGTGTTCACAGGCTGGAAGCCTATGCCACCTTTCATGCCCGCTGAAAGGTGTTGCGTTTAAGCGAAGCTGTTTCGATTAAATTCTGGCTAAAGCCGGCCATCTATTCGTGAACGTCGCCAGCAGGTTCGATGGGAGTTACGCGAAGCGAAAGGTACTCAACCAGATCACGCAATTCGTCCCGCGTGATCAGTTCAGCCAAACCCTCGGGCATTGATGACTTGCCCTCTTTACGTCCTTCTATCGTGTCCGCGTCGAGCCAGGTGACATTGCCGTCCTTGTCCATTAAAGCAAGCTGTGTGTCGGTTTCTTCTTTGACGACGCCGATATGCGTCAATCCATCGTCGGTCGCAACGATGATCTGGCCGTGACCTTCAGCAATTTTCAGGTTCGGGTCAACGATCGATTCCAGGACAGCGCGACGGTCATACTGCTTGCCAACCCCGGAAAGGTCGGGGCCGACTTTACCACCCGTTCCGTCGATGCGGTGACAGCGAACACAGGAGACTTCTGTTTTCTCGCGGAACACTTTTTCACCAGCAGCGGCGTCTCCACCCTTCATTGCCCAAACGTATCGATCGGCAATCACTGGTTTGGCGATCAACTGCTTCGCGAAAGCAGTTGCTTTTTCGGCAAGACTGCCGCCACGAGTTTCGCAGGCTTTGAGTACGTCCAATTCAAGTTCCGAAGCAAGCGAGCCATTTTGCAACGCCTTCAAAGCAGTTGAAAGCGAAGCCGCACTCGTTTCATCGGACATGTTTGCCAGCGTAGCGAAAGCATCCTGTTTCTGTTGTGCTTTAGCATCGCCAGTCACGACTTTGCTCAGCATTGCTGCCGCTTTTGCCGGGTCCTTTCGCGACAGCACGTCGACGTAAACCGCAGCCAACTCGGGAGCGAGCTTGTCACGATTTTTATCCAGTGTTTCCAGAGCGGATGACAGGCCTTCGAATTCAAGTTTCTCCAAAGATGCCAGTGCCGATGCGCGAGTCGCAGCGCTCTCTGCTTCGTTCATGGCGATGCTGAGGATCAGAGGTGATGCTTTCCTGACGCCAAGCTTGGCGGCGATGTCGACGACTTTTTGGACGACTTTGGAATCACCGGCACCCAGTTTTTCAAACACATCACTGACCGCCAGGCTTGCATCGGAGACTTTTCGCTTTGATGCATCAATCTTCCGGTAGGCATTGGTCACGGGGTCATGTGGATCCGGGCTTTCCCACTCGCCAAGCAATCGAAGTGCGTCGAGTTTTCGTTTTGCATCATAGTCAGACTCGGCTGCGAATTTCGCAAGTCGAACCGCTGAGTCCTTGTCGCCGATTCGATTGTTGGCGCTGATGGCTCGGCGAATCATGTGATCCGAAAGTCCCGGCATGGTGACCAGTTTTGCCAGAGGCTCCATCGCGTCGTCCATCTGTAGGTCGTGGACTGCGCGAGCGGCTTCAAGAGCAATCTTTGAATCTACATCGTTAACAAGTTTGGCAAGCAGTCGAACGACGTAGGTGTTGTCACGAACATTGAGCACGTTGAATTCGAACTGTTTTCGCAGCGCAACGACTGTCGCGATTCGCACGGCGGCTGACTCGTGAGTCGCCATCACATCGATGAACGTTGATTCACCTTTTTCGTGTTCTCTAATCGCCAGGCCAAGCATTCCCATGATGCAGCCATGGCGAACGATTGGATCCGCGTTGTTGTTGGCAATCAGTGTTTTTACGATTGGATCAGCCGATGATTCTGTTCCAATCTTTTTCATCGCCAAAGTGGCCTCGTAACGTACTTTGCTGCTTTCGTCTGAGCAGAGTCGTTCGACGTGGGTAAGAAAATGTGGGAAATAGTCGGCCGACAGTTTGACTGCTTCGCGGCGAACGTGTTCGTCCTTGTCACTGAGCCATTTCAAAACGTCCTTTTCAACTTTTTCACTGGCTGGCATGCCGCTGCGAAGAAGTTGCGAAAGTCCCCACATGGAATGAATCCGTGGCAGCGTCCTGTCGTAAGAAGATGCAACCGCGCGCAGCAGATCCATTTCCTTGCGCCGCACTATTTCGAATTGAGCTTCCTGTCGAACGCGTTGGTCCTTGTGGGAAAGATATGAAGTCAACGCTTCGCTGGCACTGTCGGCCAAACCATCTCGCAGAATGGATTCGACTTCCTTGACGATCGGATCTTTGATTTTTTCTTCGTCGAAAAACGTGTAAATGCGACCTTTGTCTTCTCCGTTCCAGCCAAACACCCAATCCGAAAGATAGAGCTTTCCGTCAGAAGCAAAGTCGATGTCTGTCACCAGCGTCGACCAAATCGGTTTCTCATCGTCGACCAATTCGTAGAACGCGCCTTTGGGCTTGTTGCGGAACGATCGCACGCCGCTGTTGGTGGGTGTGCCCCGGAAATCGCAAAGGAAAAATCGACCGTTGAAGTCGTCTGAAAATCCAGTGCCAGGATAATATTCAAGGCCAGACGGGCCATCCGAAATGTTCTTGATGCACGGAATGATGTAAGCCGGTTTGTCTTCGTTTTCGTCGTCCCACATCAACTCGCGATTCCACGGGCCGCGATCGCCGAGATACTGAAAGTACATTCGCCAGCCAGAATCGCCGCCGGGCACAACGTAAGTCCAACGCGCCTCGTCGCCGCCATCGGAATTGTTGTCTCCGGTAAACAGGTTTCCATAGTCATCAAAGGCGAGCTCTTGTGGGTTACGCAAGCCGGTTGCGAAAACTTCGAGGTTGCTCCCATCGAGTTCGCAGCGGAACACGGCGCCGCTGGCTGGGTCGCGCATGTTTGGCGCCAGGTTGTAGCCGCGGTCTCCGATGCTGAAATACAGTAGGCCGTCGGGTCCAACAATCAGACCGTGCGAATCGTGTCCGCGAAACGCAAACCGAACTCCGTAACCCGTTGAAAGAGACTTTCGTTCGTCGGACACCATGTCGCCGTCGGTGTCTTTCATGACGAACAAATCCGGGATGCAGGTGTAGTAGACGTTGCCGCGATAGGAAAGTACGCCGGCACCGGATCCCATTTCCAGTGCATTGAATCGATTGGCGAAAACTTTCACGATGTCGGCTTTGCCGTCGTTGTCGTTGTCAGCAAGAACACGGATGCGGTCGTCGAACTTTGTATAGGTTTCTTTTGCGTCAGGGTGATGTTTCAGGATGTAGTCGATGCGATCCTGAACGGTCTGAGCCTGCAAGTCATCGTCGAGCCAGTACGAGTGGTTGCGGTTGTCTTCAATGGCTTTTCCCTGACGATACGTTTCGCAGACAAACAGCTTGCCCTGGTAGTCGCGGTGAATCGCAATAATGTTTCCAACTTGAGGTTCTGCTGCGAAGAGCTCACATTTCAGCCCCGGATATTTGAAAGAGCTGATCGCCGCCAAGCCGTCGCCGCTGGCAGCTGCCAACACGGGTTCAGCCGGTTCTGGTGTTTCGATATCTTCGACCGCCAGGGTTACTGGCTCGGTGGCCAATACATCACTGAACAGGCTGGCCGCGATCAACGCAACCGAGAGAGCTCCGAACATTCCGACCAGCGAGTACTCAAAAACGGACTTCCAGCTGCAGCAGGCCTTCGAATTACGTATCAAACTCATCAAAACACCACGTTCCCAATCGTGAATTCCCTGCCATTTCGAGCGTCATTGGAGAGCGGCAAGCTTGCTTTCCACTAATTAATATAGCCCAATTTCTCACACCCCGGCGGTCTTGAAGGACTCTACGCGAAGATCGCGACCGATAGAGGGGGTTGGCGGACGGGACGTTGCGACATGACAGAAACAGGTGCCAAGTCTGATAAACTGAACCAATGAGCAGCGGCGAGCTCGGTCGTGGAAGTTCAATTGGGGGTAGGGCAGGGGTGTTGAACTGACCGGTTTCCCGACAAATGGTCTTTCCTAAATGGCGGAATCAACTAAGATTCTGCTGCGGAATAAATTCGGCCTTTAGCTAGTTCGTGACCACTGCGGCCAGGAGTCTCCACTCGGAACGGTTTTGATCGTCCGACGTCGTCGCTTTCTTCGACTCCTTTTGCATCAACGCAACATTTGCGTTACCGGTCTACAGCTGCATCGCCGACATCAACCGTATTGAAATATTGTCTATTTTTTAAACTTCTCACCCTACGGGACAACGCTAGTTGACGGTGCTTGAATGAACCTGAAAAAAGTCCGAAACATCGGTATCTCTGCCCACATTGACTCCGGCAAAACTACTCTCAGTGAGCGCATTCTGTTTTACACAGGTCGCATTCACAAGATCGAGGAAGTTCGCGGTGGCGGTGACGGCGCGACAATGGACCACATGGAACTTGAGAAGGAGCGCGGCATTACGATTACAAGTGCCGCGACAACTGTGAACTGGGGTGATCACACAATCAACCTGATCGACACGCCCGGTCACGTTGACTTCACCGTAGAAGTAGAGCGTTCGCTTCGCGTACTCGACGGAGCCGTCCTGGTTCTTTGCTCGGTTGGTGGTGTTCAGGCTCAGTCGCTTACCGTTGACCGCCAAATGCGTCGCTACGGTGTGCCTCGTTTGGCTTTCATCAACAAGATGGACCGAACGGGAGCTGATCCTTTCGACGTGATGGCTCAAATGCGTGACAAGCTGAATGCAAACGCTGTCATGTTCCAGTACCCAATCGGTGCCGGTGAAACTTTTGAAGGTTGTGTCGATTTGACCACTTTGAAGGCTTACTATCACGAAGGTGCCAAAGGGGAAACCGTCGTTGAGAAGGATTGCCCTGATGAGCTGAAAGAAAAGGTAGCTGAGAAGCGTCAGGAAATGCTCGAAGCGCTTTCCATGTTCAGCGATGAGATGATGGAGTTGCTTCTCAGCGAAGAAGATGTTCCAGCTGAGCTTGTTTACAAGACGGCGACCGAAGCGATTCAGTCTCAGAGCATCACGCCTGTCTACATGGGTACGGCTCTTGGCAACAAAGGTGTTCAACCTCTGATCGACGCCGTTTGTCGTTACCTTCCGTCTCCGCTTGAGCGTGAGATCAAAGCCAAGGACTACGAAGATCCGGATAAGGATTACCCATTGGTACCCGATAAGGACAAGCCTTTCGTTGGCATGGCCTTCAAACTGGTTGAGGACGCTTTCGGTCAGCTGACTTACATGCGTATCTATCAGGGAACGATCAGCAAAGGTTCGACTTACTTCAACCAGCGTACCGGTCGTAAAGAGCGATTCAGCCGCATCGTTCGCATGCACTCGGACAAGCGTGAAGAGCTTGATGATGCTCATGCCGGTGACATCGTTGCCGTTATGGGGATCGACAGTGCTTCGGGTGATACTTACGCCGACGCCGGCAAGACTTGCTCGTTGGAAAACATTTTCGTTCCTGAAGCGGTTATCACCGTTGCGATCGAACCCGCCGAGCGTAGTTCGAGCGAGAAGCTTGGTAAGGCTCTGCAGCGTTTCCGCAAGGAAGATCCTACGTTCCGTGTTTCAACGGACGAAGAGTCTGGCGAGACGTTGATCGCTGGAATGGGTGAGCTTCACCTTGACATTTACGTCGAGCGTATCAAGCGTGAGTACAAGCTTGAGGTGACTGTTGGTGCTCCGAAAGTTTCCTATCGCGAGATGCCAACCAAGACTGCCGAGTTTGATTACAAGCACAAGAAGCAGTCGGGTGGTTCTGGTCAGTTTGCTCATATCAAAGGTGCTCTGGAAGTTCTTCCTGAGGACGATGAAGAGGGCGGCGACGAGCGTTTTGTGTTCGAAGATTCGATCGTCAGCGGTCGTATTCCCAAGCAGTTCATTCCTGCGGTTGAAAAGGGGCTTCGAACATCGATCGTCAAAGGTGTTTTGGCCGAGTACCCGGTTGTCGGTTTGAAGTGTCATCTCAAAGATGGTTCTTACCACGACGTTGACTCTTCGGAGATGGCGTTCCAGACGGCTGCCCGCGGCATGTTCCGCGAGTACATGCCCAAGACAAAGCCGGTTCTTCTTGAGCCAGTGATGTTGGTCGAGATCGAATCACCGGACCAGTTCCAGGGTGGTATCGTTGGTGACCTGAC
>CAYUNP010000181.1:0-10432 GCA_964446085.1 uncultured Pirellulaceae bacterium | reverse complement strand
TCCAGCAGTACATGAAATGACGACCATTCAACCAGTCGTCAAACACTATTCCACACATCAGCCTGTTTGCATGAGCGGCGGCTGACCTCGATAGTCCCTGCTTGAGTTCAAGCAATCAGAACGAATCGAAACAGCTCTTCGTGGCATTCCACGGAGAGCTGTTTTTTGCGCCAGTAAACGGCACCTTTCAAAATTCACACGTTTCGACCTGCTGCAGCAGTTCGACTATCGACTAAATAAATCGGTCGATGAAGCGAGGATCCAATGGAATCGGCTGGACTTCGATGTCAGCGATCAAATCCTTGTGCAGCGTTGAATCACGATCCATCATCAACTGACCAATTTCAGCCCACAGCTTTTGCAGCCAGGGGGAACTCTCCTGGCCACCGAGACGAAGACTCGCTTCGAGATCGAGTGCCGCTGCGACCTTGATATATTCCGGGTCGCGTTTGTCCATCGAAAGGGCAAAGCACAATGAGGCAAGGTTGTGGCACAACTGGTCAAAAATCCCGCCTTCATCGCCCAGCAGAAAACTCTGATCCATGAACGACTTTTGATACTTGGCGATGATCATCAGAATGCGACGACCGAGCACACGATTTCGTTTCATTGCCTTGCGAACATAAGTATCCTTCTCTTCGAAGCGATTCTGAACGCCTGACATGTCGCACGACGAAAACCACGAACCGGCAACCGTCTTCGCAATGAATGCACCAAACTTTGCTTTTGGCATCAAGCCAAAGCTTCCGTTGACTTCTGCGATACCAATCGGCTCAAGGAATTTTCCGCGAATGCTGCGGGTCATCGCATTGGGAGCACCGACGTCCGAAAGCACAGGATTTGGGCCTTCGTAAACAGTGGCAATCGTGAACTCATGCATGTTTTCGCCAATGTAATTTTCGATCGCGTGATCAGGCATTGCCGCGTTGTGACCCGTTGGCGATTTGTCCGCAGATGGATCAGTCCAACCAGCGGCTTTCATGCGAGTGAACTTGCGTTTCTCGTCCGTGTGAACCGAACGACCACCCTGAATTTGATAACAGTTGATCGCCGTCTGCAGCAAACACTTTGTCGCGTAAACCTTGGCGATCATTCCCTGTGTTTCGTCGCGAACTCCGTTAGCAGCCAATCGGAAACAGAGGTCACCCAACACACGAGCAGCCAAGCCATGAGCCGTCGCCCGACCAATCCAGGTTTGAATTCGCGGCGCGGCACCAATCGGTTTGCCGAAGGTACTGCGGAAACTGGTCCAGCCACCACCATTGGGGGCTTCTTCATGGGCTTTCGATTCCGAGCCTTCGAGTTCCGGATCAAGAATCACGTGAGCCAAAAGTTTGAACGTTTTCGCGGCACTGTTAACTCCGATGCCACCGCGTCCCTTGGCCAGTGAACTGAACGCCTGAGCCAAACCACGGCCCGGAGGTCCCAACAAACAGTTCGCCGGAATTTTGCAGTCTTTCAAACGAAAGCGAGCGTTCCAGAGATAGTCGAACGCCGTCAGGTCGTTTCGCTTCATACTAAAGTTGTCGCTATCGGCAGCAGGAACTTCAAACAGAATCATTCCCGAATCGCGACCCGGTTTCAGATCGTGACCTTCAAGCTTGACGATCAATACGCATACGCCACCGTAAATCACGTTCGTGATTGGCCATTTAACACCGCTGACGATGTAATGGTCTCCTTCGAGCCTGGCGGTCATCGACAGCTTACTCGGATCAGCTCCAACGCCAGGCTCAGTCAGAGCAAACGAACCGAGGAGTTCACCTTTGGCCATCTTGGGCAGGAAGTATTCTTTCTGTTCGTCGGTACCAAAATCCAGAATCGGCGTGACCGGGCCGAGGAAATTGTGGACTTCGAACATGACTGCCAGGTCCGGGTGCACGAAGGTCAAAGCCCGGAGCAGGGGACCGAGATCGCCGAGCTTGGCGCCACTTCCGCCATACTGTTCAGGAATCGCTAACCCAAAGAAGCCGCGATCGGCCAAGCCCGTGATGATGTCGTCCCGAAAGAGCATCTTTTCGTTATTACAAAGCGTTTTATCTTTCTTGCGCTGCATCAGAAAGTCGAGACAATCGCCCATAACTTTGGCAACTTTGGCAGACGGTGAAAAATCACCTGCGCTAAACTCGCGAGCCTTGCCCTTGCCGAACAAGGCCGTGATGGTGGGAGCCTCACCTGAAAACTGACTTTCGGCACTGCGGTCGGCATCGTCCAGCGTCGAAAGAGCAGCGACTTCATCGGCAGATTTTCCTGCCTGTTGCAGGATCAACGCCATCGCGTCATCGCTCGATTTCGACGTGGATTCTGAATTTGAATTTTCGTTTGTTTCGGGAGTTTTCAACATCGTTTAGTTCCTGCAACTCGGTCGCAATAAAGGCTCTTAGGTATAGATAGCGGAAAAATCGAAAACTTAACAGCAGTTGCCTGAAAATTGGCAAACATTTTGTCTGTGGTGCGTCAGATTGACCCCATCAGAACAATTTTCGTGGCTCAATTCGCATCAACCCTGGAGCCAACCTGAAACCACGTTTCATTTGACTCACACGACAGTTTGCCGCTGAAAACAAATAATACTTGAGACTTCTCTATTAATCACAGCCTGCGTCGTATTCGAATTCGGCCCCAACTGAGCCGCCGGATCAGCATAAACGCGACCGTAAAGAGTTCCGCAAGAAATACCTCTATTCCGAACCAATCTTTGCCGCCTCAACCGTTGTCTGGAAAACCAACCGGCCATGCCTGGATGTGGAGGCCAATCGCTCTCCATCAGGACTCCAGCGGATGGAGTACGGAGCCCGCTGATGCAACTGGAATTTGGCACTGTAAGCCAGGGTAACATCATTCCAAAGACCGACGGTTCCGTCTTCTGCCAGAGCAGCGATTCGATTCTGGGACTCACTCCACGATATATCACGGACCATCGCACTGGGCCCATCGCAGCTTCCGATCCATTGACCTTGAGCGATATCCCATATCGCAATGCTTCGACGATCTGAAACACCGATCTTTTTCCCATCGGGCGACCATGCAATCGCTGACTTCCATCCACGCAGCGATATCTTGTCCGTGATCTTTTGATTTGCTGGATCGAAAACAAAAACAAAATTGTCGGTACCGGTAATCGCAAGTTTTGAGTTCCCGTCTCCGTTCAACGGACTCCAGTCAATCGCCAAAGGCTTCCGGGATCGCCGAGCGAGTTTTTCGCCGACGTCGTCGCCCGTCACAAGATCCCAAACACGAATCTTCCCTTTCCCACCGACACCAGCGAGATACTTTCCACCAGGAGACCATGCAATTGCTTTGCTGGTAACTTCGGGATACCGGTTTTCGTCGCTTCCCGAATCATACAGTTGAAGTAGCTCGCCGCTCCTGGCATCGATCGTCCAGATTCGCCCCGATTGCGAGATGCAGGCAATTTGATCTCCCGCCGGGTTGTATGCAATTCCAAAAATTTCAGAATCATCTGCATCCAACGGCCTGATCGTTCTCGATGAAAGGCCACTACCGTGAACAACAACTTCGGACCCCTTCGCCATCGCGAATCCAGTGCCGTCTGGATGCCAGTCGAATGCCGGATGATTCTGGAGTTCCTTGTTGAGATTCGTTCCAAGATCCGAAACATCCCATACATGAAGTTGATCTTCGGGAAGCCCACCAGATACAACCTTTGTCCCATCAGAACTCCAAGCGGCCCAATAAACCTGCAAGTCATGCCCCAAAAGCTGTCGAACCTGTTTTTCCGTATCGGCATCCCAAACACAAACGGATCCATCAGAACTGGAACTAAGTAAATAGTGTTTGTCAGGATGCCACTGCAGCGATTCAATGAAAAGTTGATGGCCGGAAAATCGAGTCGTTTTGTCAGCCGCCAGGTCTTTCACAACAATCGTATTTTCAGGTCCGATGTAAGCCATCAGTTTCCCTTCGTGACTCCAACAGGGACTTAAAATCCAGCCATCATCGGTCAGCACCTTCTCCTCACCACTGGCCACCGTCAGTTCGACAATTTCCCTTTGCGTTGTCCAGCAAAGCTTCTTTCCGTCGTAAGACCAGTTGAGCAGTTGCTTGTTCGATTGCCTGAGCACCCCTTCTCCGGTGTACTTGTTTTTGCGTTCGTACCATTGCCAGATCGCGATTTTTCCAGATGAATCACAGGCGGCGATATAGTCTCCTCCGATATTCCAGCGGATATCGATGACCGACGATTCAAGATTGTCAAACACGACGGGTTCGACACTGCTGTCTTCCACTGACAGGACCTTTACGGAACCATCCTGCATACCAATTGCCATCAGCGACTGGTCCCGGTTGAAATCAACTGCTGTTGCGCCGCGCGGCAGATTCCTGCGTTCGCATACTTCCCTGGAGTCCACATCGATTTTAAAAAGTAGCGACCGATCAGAATCAAATACTCTTCCTGCCGGATCATCCCGGGTAAACATGATTCTGTTGGCGGTCGCATTGAGATCCGCTTTCCAGTATTCGCGACTCCCAAGTTCTTTCAGGTGCCACCATTCCCAACCTGGCACAAGCCCGGATTCTTTTTCGTCCCATCTTTGAACCAGTTCACGCATGCGACCAAAACCGCCTGGCGAGGAGGAGGCAGTACTTGCCAGCAGCATTTCCGTTTCATAAAGCTGTTGTCGGCTTTGGTTTTCGCGATCCACCGCATTGGACTTCAGTCGTTTTTCCGCCTTAAGTGAGCCGGTAAGCCGCTGGTTCACATCGGCCAATTCTGTATTTTTCGCAGCCAGTTCAGCTCGTTGTTGATTCGTCGACCAGGCGAAAAAACCCAATGAAACAAATCCCACCAACAATGCCCCAACCAAAGTCGCAAACGCAGCCCGGTGTCGTCTTACAAAACGCATGGCTCGTTTGGAGACTGGTTCTTTCCACGCCGAAACTGGCTCGCCTGCCAGAAACAGATCGATATCTTTGGCCAGTTCAGCAGCCGTTGCATAGCGATCTTGCGGATTAAAAGCCATCGATCGAGCACAAATCGCAGCCAGTGGCGCGGGAACCCGGGAATCGACTTCTTCGATGCGCCGGTGCTTTCCGCGACTAACGGCGTCAAGATCCTGATCGACACTGCTGCCCTTGGTCTCGATGCTTTCGTAGGCAACTTCGTTGGTCAACAAATTGAATAGCGTCGCACCAAGCCCAAAGATGTCGCTGGGAATACCTATTTTGCGGCTGTCTCCTAACGCCTGTTCCGGGCTCATGAAGGCAATCGTCCCCATCACCGAACCCATCAACGTCATCTCGTTGCCAGGAGCGATACCGTAGATCTTCGCGAATTCATCGTTCTCGATACCTGACGAAAATTCATCAACTTTGCTCTCTTCGCTCAGGTTCTTTGCGCAGCCCCAGTCGAGAACCAGGGTTTGTCCCTGGGTTCCAATCATAATGTTGGCGGGCTTCAGATCACGGTGCAAAACATTCTGGGAGTGTGCATAGTCAATTGCATTGCAAACGGCGATGAAGCTGGTCAACAATGGACGCATCTTCGCGGTCCACTGCTGGCGACTGGAGCGGTCATGGAGCTCACCATGCGCTTGCTGGACCAACTCGGAAAGAGTCGATCCGGAAACCATGGGCATCGTGTAATGCGCTTTGCTGCCTGAAACCGACAGGTCGTAAATCGGAACAATTCCCGGATGTTGCAAGTTTGCCGTTATCTTGGCTTCCCGAATGAATCGTTTGAATCGCCGCTTGTTCTCAGGTAGATCTTCGCGGATTTTTTTGAGCGCAACTTCTCTGGTCAGCTGATCATCAAAAGCAACAAACACTTCACCAACGGCACCGCGTGCGTGTAACTTCACAAGGCTTACGTTATTGGAATTTGCATTTCCTGCATCCTGTTTCTTCGCAGATAGTTGACGAGCGGATGCACATTCCCCCGGCTCCGATTCTGAATCCGTATCGACGATGACTGTTGGAGGGAGAACGCGCTCGTTGAGGCTACCCGCATCTTCCTGCATGGTCGCCTTGGAAGGATCGACTTGACCAATTCGATCCAATAGCAGGGAGCGAATCGACGGAGGGACCAAGGCAACGAATTGATGACGCAACTCTGGCGGCAAGGAGTCCGCCGCCGCGACAAGGGCATCGAGATCAATGTTCTCTTTGTTGCTCATGTCATCTTAGCGAAAGTGTGGAGGCGGCAGTCCTGATTGTACATGGAATCGAGGATTGCTGTCAAAACGGTAGTTCGGCCATGAGTCTCCGCCAAGCCAACATCTTCACGCATTGGTGCTGGTATCATGCGCGTGCCGCACGGTCGCCATCGCCCAGGTCGACCCTACTTTGACCACGACTCGAAAACTTCACGGGAAGCAGCGATTGTTTGATCAACATGCTCTTCGGTATGCGTTGCCGAGACAAACAATGCCTCGAATTGACTACATGGCATGTAAACGCCGCGGTGGATCAACCCCCAAAACCATCCAGAGAACTTTTCGGTATCACACTTTGATGCCGATGCCCAGTCAGTTACCGGGCCGGGATGGAAAAACAGGGTTAACATACTGCCAACCCGGTTAACACAATGCTCAACGCCAAAATCAGCCGCCGATTGCGAGAGTCCTTTCGCCAGCCGATCGGCGACGGTCTCCAGATATTCATAGGGCGGATCGTCCCGCAGCGATTTCAGCATCGCGATACCGGCCGCCGTCGCGATCGGATTGCCTGAAAGCGTTCCCGCCTGGAAAACTTTACCGGCAGGTAAAACATGTTGCATGATTTCTTTCTTGCCGCCAAAGGCCCCCAGCGGCAGGCCACCACCAACGATCTTGCCCATCGTCGTCATATCGGGCGTAACGCCGAAGAGCGATTGAGCCCCGCAGCGGGCAACTCGAAATCCACACATGACTTCGTCAAAGATCAGAACAGCGCCATGCTTTTCCGTTAGCGACCGAAGCGCCGCCAGGAATTCCGGTGTTGGAGTCACACATCCCATGTTTCCGCAAACCGGCTCCAGGATGATGGCCGCAATTTTGTCACCGTAACCGAGGAACGCTTTCTCCAACCCTTCGACGCTGTTGTACTCCAACACCATCGTGTCCTGACTTGTTCCAGCCGTTACACCTGGCGAGTTCGGTACGGCCAAAGTTGCAGCTGCACTACCAGCGGCAACAAGCAAACTGTCAACGTGTCCGTGATAGTTGCCTGCGAACTTGATAACGATGTCGCGTCCTGTGTATCCACGAGCAACGCGAATGGCACTCATCGTGGCTTCGGTTCCTGAATTGACCAGTCGCACCATCTCGACCGAGGGCACTGCTTCGATGATCAATTCCGCCAATTCGTTTTCCGCAACCGTGGGCGCCCCAAAGCTGGTCCCACGATCGACTGCCGCATGGACCGCTTCGCTGACGGCAGAGCATTGATGACCAAGAATCATCGGCCCCCACGATCCGATGTAGTCCAGATACCTGTTGCCATCGATATCAAACAGCCACGGCCCTTCACCGCGTTCAAAGACGATCGGCTCGCCACCGACAGCTCCGAAGGCGCGGGCTGCACTGTTAACACCGCCGGGCATCAACGATTTCGCGCGGGCATATTCGCGTTGGCTGTTTTCAAGTTTGAGTTTGGTCACTATCGGCTCGGTTGAGTTGATTTCGTTTCGTTTTTCCACAACGCCGTTTTTAAACTCAACTGTCCATTGCCACAATTGCTAATGGCACCCCCATGTCTCAACAAGTTTAAAATGCTGGTTCCAGAAGCATGAACCGTCCCGTTGACAGAAAAACGCTCACCGCGAAGCGCCGCTGGCAATGTCACGTCGCGAATCAACGGAGACTGATTACTGCAACACACCTGGAAACGTCGACTCCATTTGTCGTCGACATGCGTCCTGTTGTTTGGTGATTCAATGCTGCAACGATGTTGCATTTAATCAACACTGCGAAAACTGGCACATTCAAATGTCATGAAATAAGCCTTTAGAATGCAAAGCGGCAGTTTCAATCGGAAAAACTCAATCCGCGACCTATGTTTCAGATGAAGTCTCAGGCAAAAAGGAATCAGCATTTCAAGCAATGATTTCGTAAGAAGGCTCACCCACGATCATGCATTCAGTAATGATCACTGAAAACTTCGGGCTTCAAAGGGCGAAAACCTTTATGATTGCGGCGGGATGAAACGCAAATCGAAGGCAACGGAACAGAAAATCAAAATACGATAAGGTCAGCGTAAAGAGAGGCCAACTATGTCACGTAACCAAAAACGCAAACTCAATTACAGCGTTCTGGAAGACCGACGATTACTCGCAGTTTCTGCATCATTATCCGGCGGCACACTCTCGATCTTCGGTGATGGCTCAGCCAATACGGTCAACATTGATGCATCTGCAAATACGCTATTCCTTAGCGGTGACCTCAACGAGCAGTTTACTCTTTCGCAAGTTCAGGCAGTCGAGTTTTTTGGTGGCGCCGGTGATGACTTTTTTGAAAACACAACCGATATCGACACCCGCGCAGCGGGCAACCAGGGCAACGATGAACTCCGAACCGCTGGCGGAAATGACGAGCTGTTTGGAGGGGAAGGTGATGACTTGCTGGTTTCAACTGGCGGCAATGACCGATTGATCGGCTTTGATGGCTTCGACATTCTCTTTGGTGGTGAAGGCGACGATGTGATCTTCGGTCTCGGTGACGATGATGAACTTCATGGAGAAGGCGGCGACGACACACTGGTTGCAGGCTTCGGGGACGATGTCGTTTTCGGCGGCAGTGGTGACGATCTTGTCTTTGGCCACTTTGGAAACGACGAGATCTTTGGTGGCAATGGAAATGACCGACTGTTCGGCCAGGACGATGACGACATCATCAATGGCGGTGCCGGAGAAGATGTGGTTCGCGGCGGAGTTGGTGATGACGTCCTGCAAGGCAACGGCGGAGCTGATCGCGCGCTGGGCGATGAAGGTGATGACGTGATTTCGGTTGGAGCCGGAAATGACATCGTCTTCGGCGGTCAAGGAAACGACATCATTCGCGGTGGAGAAGGAAACGACCTGCTCTTTGGCAACCAGGACAATGATGAAATCTTTGGAGAAGCCGGCAACGATGTAATTCGTGGCAACGACGGAAACGATACGCTCTCCGGTGGCGACAATGCTGACCGCGTCGATGGAGACGCTGGCAATGACCGTGTCGAAGGGGGCCGAGCAAGCGATGTTTTGCTTGGAGATTTCGGAAATGACACAATCGTTGGCGAAGCAAGTGACCGGGTGCTTGGCGGTGGCGGTGACGACCTGATTCAACTTGCAGAGGGCGGAAACGACAGCGTCACCTTCGCAGGTCAGTTCGATAACTTTGTTGTCACCGACGATGGCGGAGAACTTGTAGTCAGAGACACGACCGGTACTGATGGCCTGGATCGCATTACTGGCGCAGACAGTTTCGTCTTTTCTGATGGCGTTCGGGAAGCCGCCGCTGAAGTAACAAGAACTGTCTACATTCAGCCAATCGTTGTCTCAAATGATAATGGCTCCAACACGGCAACCTTTTTTGGAAATGACGACCAGTCGTTTGACATCCGCCGTGAAATCGATGAGATCTTCCTTCAAGCCGGAATCAACATTGAGTTCCTTGACGAAAGAACCACAGACAATACTTTCTTCAATTCTGGCATAGGCGGTGGAACGCGGGCGCAGCAAGATCTGTCGACCATTGTTCGAGTGGGAGACGCAAATGGTGTTGGTAACTCGGACAGACTTATCATTGACACCTACTTCGTAAATCGCGTTCCTGGATTCGGGGTAACGTCGGCCAACACAGCCAATGGACTTGCCTTTGTCGGGGCCAACGGCATTGCAGTTCACAACGGTGAGAATCTGCTGAATTTTGGTAGTGGTCGCGACATCATTGCCCGCGTGACGGCTCATGAAATCGGCCACAATCTCGGATTGGGTCATGTCAACGATCCGAACAATTTGCTGGACAACGGCAGGGAACTCAATGCCAGCCAGATCGCGACCGCTCAAAGCAGCGATTTCTCGCAAACTTCTGGTGAAACTTCGGGGACGTTGATTGAGCTGGCAATGACTGGCGAAAATGGCGAATACCAGGAGAAATCATCTACGGACATCGGCGGCTGTGGTGGTTGTGGATGCTGTGCCGCTTGCACCGGAGCAACGGCTTAGAACCAGGTAGAGCGTTGAATTGGTCAAGGAACTGGTTCATGGTCTCCGACACAAATACGTCAAGCGAGTGAGTTAACTTTAAACTCTCTCGCTTGTTTTTTGCGCTCGCAACACAATACAAACACGAAGTTCAAGCGAGTGAGTACCGCGGCCGATCCATCTGCCGTCCCTTCGGGACTAACGCTGCAATGAAGGAGCTTTGCCCACCTGCCACTAAAGTGGCAGGCTAACACATGCCGAGCCTCCGGCTCTCGTAGCAGGCAGACTAACATTGTGCCGAGCCTC
>CAYUNP010000180.1:0-10528 GCA_964446085.1 uncultured Pirellulaceae bacterium | reverse complement strand
GGAAGCTGTACATGCGACGTCAGACCAACACGATCAACTGGTCAGACGACTTGCCTTTGGCCCAGGGTATCGAGTTTGGTTAGATAAAGTTTGATCACAGGTAATCAAACTGCCCAGCAAAGTACCGTCCTGTTCAAAAGAGTTCGCGGCGAGGACGCGCTATCCGTCGCCGGCAAACTCCTGTCAACTCTGTAGAGATCGTCCGGCTTAAAAACCTGTAGTTTTCGTTCTCGGCGATTTCATTGAGAGTCACTTGCGTACTGAAACGTCGTTCCGCTAACAGCTCGGAGAGCTGAGCGACATTGTCGCTCGATTCTCCGAATCGAAGTCGCCTGGTTGAGCCAGACGATCTCTGTAGCCAGAAAATCATCTATCGGAATTTTTCTGTCTTCATTACTTCGGCCTTCTCTACAAACTTTGGTGTCAGGAAAAACAACAACTCGGTATCGTCTTTGTTGGACGGTCCACTGAAATTGTTGCTGAGAACGATTGTTTCATTCTCACCTACTCTGATGCCCGTATTCAATCTTCTGGCCGAAAATCCAGGAACGCCATCAGAGTTGGCGAATTTTGGTTCGACTTTGGAGACTTCGACTCGCAGATCCAACAAGATCTCTTCCTTGCCGTCGAGACTCGGCACCATTTCAATTTTGGTCCCAATGTTTCGAAACTCCATTTTCGCTTTGGGTTCTGCAGGCGGCACCGTAATCTCCTCTCCTGAAAGAAACGTCATCGGTTGCCGTGGAGAGCCAACAAGAACAGGCTGATCCAGGAGTTTTGCTACTCCCTTCTCTTCAAGAGCAGCAAGAATGGCTTGAGCTTTTTTCGGATTGGTTGCTGTGCCAACGGTTGAATCTTTCGCTTTTTTGTTAAGCAGCATCAAAGCGAGTTCGTCCAGGGTTTCTATTTTTGTGCCCGCCTCAAGACCGACGGTCGACCAGTCGATTCCGGATTGATTCAGTTTTGTGGTCGAGACTTCGAAGATTTGCACTTTGACTGCCACGAGTTTTTCAGGAGGAAACGTGATTTCGCTGGCAATTGCGTGGTCAGGATAGTAGTCCTTCAAAATCGTGATGATGTTTTCAACCTGGTCTTTGTGAATAGTGGATCCTGTGACTTTTATCTTCGTGTCAGAGATTTCTTCGACCACAAGTTCGCTGTCGGGGAAGTAGCTCTTCAGTGCTTTGTCCCGTTTTTTGACATTGGGCATCACGCGAACCAGGTGATGCGTCGACTCATTTTTGGTGTTGCTCAAAACAAGCCAGGAAATACCTGGTTTTAGTCCTTTGGCAACAATGGTGTTCGGTGAGACCGGAGTTACTTCAAAAATCTCCGGGTCAGTGACCAATACTGATGGAATTTTGAAATCATAAGTAAGCCGTTTGTCATCACCAGCGAAAAGTACGAGTTCTTCCCGAACTGGGGATTCAGGATCAGACGTTGGTGCGATCGTAAGTGGTTTTGCGACAGGTTTTACCAGGATCAGTTTTTGTTCTTTGGAACGGTGGATAAAGAATCTCAGGTCCGTGATCCCTTTGGAATTCGGTTGAGCAATCTCTTTTCGATCAAAGACGACTGCAACGTTTTCCAGCGAATCGGTGTTCCAGCCGTCGATTGCAAAGAGGTGGTCACCCTTTTGGATTCCCTGTTGTTGCGCCTTACTCCCGTCTTTCACATTCATGACCATCAGCGAAAAACTGACTTTCGGTTCAGAGCTTGCCATGGGAACCAGGTCGAGCCCCATTTTATGCCAGGCAGTAAAATTTTTGTTGAGATGTTTTGACGCGCGCGTTTCACTTTTCTTGCGCTGGACTTTAACTGTTGAAGCTTTGATTTCTGCGGCTTGTGGTTGTTGAGCCACTTTCTCCGACAGAGTTTTGTCGCTGGTGGGTTTTGCTTCTTTCGCTGTCTGCGAATCCGGGCTCTCAGTTAAATCCTGTGAAGGTTCCTGAGGTGTTTGGGCGGACGTGAATCCGACAGCCACGATCGACAGGAGGCATGCGAACGCGAAGACCGTTGCCGTTTTCGAGTTGCTTTTTGATTTTGTTAACATTGCAATCCTTTGCTTGATTAAATGATTGTGTCCCAGAAAAAGTCCGACAAATACCGGATGATTTGTTTTCGAGTTTGCAGCACGGCCAGCGACTTTGAGAATCGTCTTTCCATACTCGCGTCGAATGCCTTCTTTGTCTGCGTGTTTGGAAGGCTCTTTCAGTAAGCTCTCGCCAGAAAAGAAATCGACAACCTTGCTATCGCAGGATAGCTCGCGATATTGGGCTGCAAGTCGCTCGGCGATGCCGATCAGCGGATTGAACCAGTGAACGGCTTTAACCAGATAGACAAACAGTTGTGCCAAGCCGTCGTGGCGGCGGATGTGCGTCAGTTCGTGAGCCATCACCATGTTGAGTTCGCGGGCTGACAACTCGGACACGCACCAATCAGGAAGCAGAACAACTGTTGAGACCAGTCCTGCCATCGCAGGTACCTCGAGCTCTTTCGTTGTAGCAAGTGAAACGGGCCGTTTGATTCCCATTTCCCGTTTCAGCATTGTGAATTGTTTATTGAGGTCAGCATCAGTGGGAATCGAATTGCGAATCAATCTTCGCACTCTGAGCCACTGAGCAACCAGTAAGCCAATGAAAAACGAGAATCCGATCAGCCAGACAATCCTCGCAGTTTGCCACCAATCGAAGCCACTCGCTGTCGATTCCGTTTCCGGGAGTTCGGCCGATGGCAATCCGGCCGTTTCGAAACTGGACAGGCTATCGAAACTGGCAACGTCGAATTGAAAATCGTTTGCGCGCACCGGCGCTTCAAGTTCAAAGTCGGCTTGTGTTGAAACTTCCTGATTGGAAGCCACAAGATTGAGAAAACTTGTTGGGCTTTCCGGAACCGCGAACAAAGCAAAACGAACGATCACAACGAGCCACAAAAGATACAGCCACTTTGCCGACAATCGCTTTCGAAGCAGGAAATGGAGCCCCAGTGAGACCAAAACGATCAGGCTTCCAATTAGTGAAATCGTCACCAGCATTTGAAACGCATGGCTACCGAAAGAGTCCAGCGATTCGTTTGCGTTGGACATGCCAGCGAAATATTGAGTTGTCGATTGGAGAAGGTTCATCGCGGGTCCTTCTCTTGAAGGAGTGATTGGAGTTCCTCGATTTGCTCAGCCGTCAATTTGCTCGACTTCACAAAATGCGTCAGCAACGGCCCCGTTTCACCTGAGAAAACCGAAGAAAGAAACGACTTGCTCGCGTGCTTGATCGTCGCGGCTTTGGTAACCGCCGCGCGGTAGAGATACCGATTCCCGTCCTGCTCGTAGGTCAGGGCTCCTTTTTTGACGAGCCGATGAAGGAAAGTCCGCACTGTCGCAGCAGTCCATTCGTTGAGAGGTCCAAGCTGCTTGATGATTTTGCTTGCGGTCGTCGGTTGCGTCTCCCAAACGACATTCATGACTTGCCATTCCGATGGCGATATCTCTGGCCGATCTGCCACGCTTCTAGCTCCGTTAAAGCGATTTCAGTGAATCCAATTTGGATCTCAAGTCCATTACAGTTGTAAATGATTGTTTACAACTGTAATGGAATGGTCAAGACCAATCGACTCGCGGATAATATTCGTGGTAGCGTTTACTGAGACAGCAGTAATTTGTGAGCGGCAATTCGCTAACTGGCCGCCGGTTCGTTGCCTGATTTGCCGGCGGCTAGCAAAGCCCTTGCTGCTCAATATTTCACTTGCGAGACTTCCAGATGGCAAGTCGTTCCAAACGGCCTTCGATCGCCTGGTGAAGGCAGTCGGTAGCATCAAACTCATGTGGAAGAGTCAGCAGTAGACGCGCCGCTTTGGCAGCTTTGCCGGATCCCTTGAATGACTCGAGGTGCTTGCGAGTTTCTTCGCAAACCACGCCGCACCCCAACTCAGTACCCGTTTCGATCAGGAACTCCACGATGTCGCCCAGCCCTCTTCGTTTTGCCGGCATGCTGGTCAAAGCATCGGCCCAAGCCTGAAATGACACCGCGGCGTGCAATTGCGAAGCCGTGGCGATGTCCGCAAATCGTTTTGACAGTCGAGTCAAATTGAAATTTGGCTCATGAGCATACTTGCTGAAAGTTCTACCGAGATTGTCGGTGCCGATTCGCCCATCGTTGATTGCCTGGATCGTCACATCGACCGCCAAACCGTGTTCGCCAGGTTCTTTTGCCGCAAGTCCACAGAACAACATGAACATGCCGACTTCAAGCGGCGGCACATCGGAGTCCAGTAACGGTTCCATAAAATTTCGGTTGTGCCATGCTGCTTCCCACCAGTCCAGGTTTGAATAGAGGCAAGTGGCACCGCCGGCAAAAAATGACTCAAATGCAATTGGCCTCAGAGTTGCCAGCCAGTTGATGGATCCGGCGGTTGTGCCCAGATCATGGAAACTGATGGACGAATGGCAGTTGTTTCTTTGTAGTAGTTGAGTCGGTAAGAGGGCGTTGGCTTGCTTTCCTTTGCCTTGCGTGGTGACAAAGTCATCAGTTTTCAAATCGACCATATACTTCGCAGCTTCGCCTGCACCAGGCCCCAATTTGGGAAACGCCTTGATCACCTTCTCGTCATCGTCGAAGGGAGTTCGGCAACGGGCCGCGGCCGCCCACAGCGCTGCCGATTTTCCCAGTCGCGAGACGGAATCGCCCAAGCCATACCTGGCCACGTTGACCCACTCGCCTTTCAATTTTGGTTTCAGGCTTTTACGTGCCTTCTCACGATGCTCGGGAGCCAGTCGCAACAGCGCCTGTATCAAATCCGTATCCCCAGGCGGCTTGTCCAGCTTGTTGATTCGTTTGACAAATGTTCGCGGATCGATCCAACCTCCCTGGTGCGTGGGGGCACTCAACAGAATGAAAGCTCCCTTCTCGATTCGCTGACAAATCTCCAGTGATCGGGCCGAGAAAAACGCCAGCGGCAGTCCTTCCTCGTACCAACAGTCATACGGTTCATCCAGGACGCCTGTGACTTCCAGACGCGACATGTTGTATTCATTTTTGAATTGTCGCGTCGTCACTTTGGAATCATTGATCCAGCAAATGATGATTCCGCAAAGATCAGCCTTCAAACTCAGACCACTGAACGGCCAGGATTCTCGCGGTGCATTCTGTTTCGCTCGTTTCAGGAGTGGGCCTGCCAGCGTTTCAAAGTCTCCAGGCTTTTTCTGACCAAGACGTGCAATTCCTTCCAGAGCTCGTTCGCCATCGTCAATCAAGTCGTTTTCAATGGCTCGACCACAAACTTCCAGTAGCTCTTCGATGTCAGAGATTGGCGTGAGAGCGCGATCCGAATCAAGGCGAGGAAACTCGGTGCCGTCGAAACTGGTTGCGGGAATGACAAAGGGACCGTCTGCTACCGAATCGAAGGACTCGACCAGTTGATTCAATGCGACCAGCTCCAGGTGCTGTTTCGGAAAACCGGAGATTCGTTTCCTGTCAAACTTTGCAGCTGACTTTTTAGTGTTTGAACTCGATGGTGCGACTTTGGATTTTGCTGCCTTTGACTTGGGTTCGTTTGGTTTGGGTTTTGCATTGGCTTCCTCAGCATTCAACCACGCCTTGACCTGCTTTCGCACCGATGCCGAAACCAGCGGCAACGAGTCTTCAACACTTTTTCGCAATTCGCTGTCATCAGGAGGAGCGTTCGTTGTGACGAATTTCAAAGCCGCTTTCTGCACATCGGCTTTTTCATGGCTGAGTCCAACAGCAGCGAGGCTGCAGATCTGACTGACGTTTTGAGGATTGTCTTTGAGCACTGAGGCGAGCATCTTTAGCGCTGCCAGGACACTGCCTTTTTGACGAACCTGCATAAGCGGCTCAAGAGCATTGGTGATGGCGTTGCAGTCGGTGACGATTCCGTCCTTGAACAATTTTTGCAACCACTGAAATGCCCATTTGGTGATGTTGGGCGTTGGGCTGGATGTCAGGTTGAGGATTGTGTCGGAGTGTTTCTTCAGTTCCTTTTTGTCCGGTTTCAACTGATCAAAGAAGTCCATGAACCATTTCGATCGATAGTGATTGAAACCAAGCTCCAACGCTGAGAGCGAACAATCCAGCAGCCGGGGGCGGGAGAGTTTTCCGTCACGACAATATTTAACCAGGGTGCCCAACCAGTTGGTGTTCTCAAATCGATCCGCATTCGCCAGAGTGTTTTCGGCTTCTCCCTCCAGTTCGAACAATCGCCAGACTTCATCCTTCAATAGATCTGGATCATCTTTCAGGGCCGCGGTCAGGGTGCGTCGCTTCTTTTCAAACCGGTAGGCGCACAATCCGCTGATCATGCCCGAATAGTAACGCGGATTGTCCGGTTTCGGGCATAGCTTTGCTCGTATCAACTCACGAACCAGGCGCCAACTGTTCCAGAAGTACGTTGAGTTCAAAAGCAACTCAACCAGTTCGGGTGCCCACTTTGGCTTGCGCTGTTTCATGACTTCCAAAACGATCTTGTCGTCTGGCAGCCACCATCTTCCATTCTTTTTGATCGCCGTGATTCCACAGACACAGAAGGCAGCGATCTCTGCTGATTCCATGAGCGGGTTGAGTTTGAATCCGTTCTTTGTTGTCAGATATTGATCCTTTCCGGTTTTGCGCAACCACTTGTCGCAGAACGGAGCCAGTTCCTGCCTTTGTTTTTCGTTGAGTGGTTTCAGCATCGCAAGCACTTTTTTGGAAGTGCCGGGCTTTTCCAAAAGAGCCTGCAGTCGGCTTTGCATATCGCTCGATGCAGCGGATTTAGTCGCCTTGCCAGTACTCGTTTTCTTTTTCGTGGTCTTCTTTTTGGCAGGTTTCTTCTTTGCTTTTTTCTTGGCCATCAGGATTGTTTCTCCAATGATTCCTCCAGAAGGATCTGGGCTGCCAGAATATGTTTACAGGGGCCACGACTGTGTTCGTGTTTGTTGAACCAGGGGCAGGTGCATTTCGAAATCGTTGATTCTGACTTTGCCACCGATTCAATTTTCACTCGATGCTCGACATCCGAGCTGTTAATACGAAACTCGGCCCTGGTTTTTGACTGTTTGAACAGACGAACTTTCTTTTCTGCGAGCAGTTTTCTCGCGGCCTTCAGTCGCGGCTGTTGTTTCTCGACTTGCGATACGTCAAAGGGTAACTCACGATGAAACCAGGCGTTTGCTTTCAAGTCAAATCCAACCAGACCTCTCGTGCCCAGCATCGCCAAAGCCGACTGGACTGAATCTGCTTTCAATTTTGTTGAACGGGCGATCTGCTCAACGTCCACCGATTGCCATTTCAGATTCGCATGCACTTTCGATAAATGATCCTTGTCAGATTTGGCCAGAGTATCAAGCGCCTGGCCTTCGCCTGAAAATCCACGCCACACTTCAGGACTGATGACCAATTGAAATCGGCAATCGTCGTAACTCAAAACCCAGCCGGAGGCTCCTGTCGTTTGATCGGAGTAGATGTCCAACGTATTGGCATCTCGCGAAAGAGATTCCAGGACTCGTAATCGCTCCAGGCCACCGACGCGAACGCCGCCAGAGGATGCCAGTTGAGTCAGCCTCAAGCCTTGTCCGGACTGCGTGACGAAAGTCTCGCGACGATGTGTTTTCATGCGGGGAAGTCCTCGAAAGAATCGAAACGCCTGAGGTCCCTGGATTTGACAGGCATGTTGCATTCGACTTTGCACTGACTGAACTTCCACAAAGCCTTTCATCCATCGTTGTGGCAATCGAACTTTCTTTTCAACGACCTCCGCGCCCAGCGTTTTCAAAACTACCTTGTCGGCACCTACGGCCAACGAGACTTTGTCGGTTGCTCGAACTTTGGCCAGTGCGGCCAGCATTGGTTGATTGAAGTCAACATTCGTCGTGCCTCTGCCAGTGGCTTGACCCGTAAAAGCATCCGGCAGCAGATCGACTCGGACGTAGGCTCCGCAGCATGCTGAGAATCCTTCGAATCTCAACAGGTCGTCGTTCCCGGTGACAACTGGATCCGACTCCGCCAGAATTCTCGTTAACATCGCAGCTGGAATGTGAAACCGTGATTTCACAATCGTCATGACGGAACGTAGTTGGTCGGCGACGCGACGCGGGCGGGCCAATTGGCCTTGAAAGAAAAACGGTCGTGGTTGTTTGCCGACCGTAAACGTGGCCAAGCGTAACGTCTGCTGAGCATCCTGTTTTTGCAGGCTGGAAACGAATGGGTATTGAAACAGTTGTTCCTGTGCAGCTGTGGACATAAGTTAATTTTAGCGGTTTATCGGGTTTGTCTTCGCTTGGAATGCGAACTGCGAATAACCAGTCGTTGAAATGACTGGCTGGTAGAATAGCGGAATGGCATTTCAAACTTGAACGGCCAATGTCCCCGATGAAGATCAGAAAGTTCGCTTAACTCGGACTTGAGATGCTAAAAGTAAAGCAGTTGGATTGTTGAGTCAATGAAAATACGGGAACCCAAAGGTACGTTAATTCGCAAAAGGAAATTCCCGTATTTGAGATTTTCAATTGGAGTGTTGCTTGCCGCAATCGCACTGGTTTCTGTTGTTTTAATTTCTTTCGTCGCTCATTTTTTGATCACAAGTTTCCAGAGAGATAGTTCCCCTTCTTTACTGAGGCAGGCCCAAGTCTTGCCATCATCTGCGTAGGAGCAATTGGCAAACACGCTAGCCAAAGGGTGATCGATCAAACTATGTTTATCAACGAGGACTTTGCCAGCGGCGGTTACAATAGACATGTAAGTCGGGCTGTTGGTCGTTTGATCGTGGAGAAAAATCAAAAATTCTCCGGAGGCATGTTGGAGAGTACCTGGCGCTGATTTGAATTTTGAAATGATTTCACCCGAGGTGACATCGAAAGTTCGGCAACGAAACGGATCGGATAGAAAGAGCCCTGAAAAAGTTTTTTCACTACTGATAGAGCTCATCCAAAATCCGTAGGTCTCACCAAATCTACTGTGCCACAAGATTTTTTGTTGGGTCAAATCATGACAAAATACGTATCCTGCAAATCCTGAGACCAGGAGATTGTCAAATACATCAAAGTCTTTAAAGATTAAGGGTGATAACTCAGAGAGTTTGGGAAGAGCTTTTTTCTCGATCGAATGGAAATTGAGGACTTCTTCGACCATCCCTTGCTTAAAATCGAATTTGAGGATGGTGTCTCGATTAACAACCGCATAGACAGTTTCTGAATCGTTCTTGTCATTGCTTCCGCATGCGTATCGCAGCAAGCTCAATTTGCCTTCGACAGACTGTGTCTTGAGAACCTTTCCATCATTTGGATCAACCAGCAGCAAGCGATTTTTGGCGACATCGTAAAGACAAACACGGGAACCATCCCTCGCGAAAACCATTCGTTGGAAGGTGCTTCGGGGGAAGGCTTGCTTCCACAACACTTTTCGATCTGAGCAACTTAACAGCTTCAAGGTTCCCGATTCGTCCTCAAACACAAGTACAGTAGAACCGTCTGGCGAAAGCGCGATGGCGCCAAAAGTTGCTGCGACTTCCATTGCCCAAGCTCGTCGAATTTCGTAAGACAGCTCCCCAGTCATTGGCTGGTCCTTGTTCAAGGCTGTTGCTGTTTTTTTCTTGGGCTCTTGGCCGATTGCATCCGAGAGAAACCATAGGCCCAAAATCACAGATAGGAGTAAAATGCGATAACTCATCAATCACCATGCGAAGAGGTTAAAGGTTGAATTGCCAGCCACAAACATATGTGATTGTTGTCAAAAAAAATGATTTGTGCATTGAATACACTCCAATCTTTGAGATCGGAGTGAAAACTATTCAACAACTAACCAACCAGGATTGCTATCTGCCAATTAATTTGGCTGGAGCTTGTTAAATACCTGATGTGCCAAGACTTTCCGCGGGGCTATTGGAGCGAGAGCCATCAGTTGTACTTTGCTTGGATCAGGATCAATTCGAACCTTTTTTGAGCCATTCCAAATGAACTTTCAGGCGAGCGATCTGTTCGTAAAGCTCAGTAACTTTCGGCTCGTCAGTAGCCTCGTTTGAAGACTTGGAATTGCTTTCAAAGGCGAGTTCAGCGCCTGTGATCTGTTGCTCCTTCCAAAGGTTAATCTGAGTCACATGGAGCTTGTGCTCCTCGGCTAATTCGCTGATCTTTTCTGGATTCCGTTTTGGGGACTACAGGTTCGACGATTTCCAGGAAGTAAAAACTGATGCTGGAGATCAGCGCCAGATCGTGGCTGTTTCGCAAATCACATTCTTGAATATCGTGAATTCAGAGCTTTTTGAAATCGAAAACCATGGGATGACCATAATATTCCTCTAGCTCGATTTCTCGTCTCGACCCAGTCCAGCCAGGCTAAAATCAATCGAAGGTTAACACGATTTTCAACACGCGATCCAATATGACGAAACCCATAACGATCCTCGCCGTTCTTTTCCTGTTGCTGACCCAGGCAATCACCAGCTTTGGGGCTCAAGAAAAAGACAAAGCTGAACCTGACGAAAAGAAAGACAAAATCGTCGCGATCGCCGAAAAAATCGAAGGCATGAAAGCCGTGGACGGGTA
>CAYUNP010000179.1:0-10635 GCA_964446085.1 uncultured Pirellulaceae bacterium | reverse complement strand
GCCATCGCGGGGATCAGCGTGCTGTGACTTGGTTGCTTTATCACCGCACCGATAAGCCCGGCGACGGCAGCTCCCACGAGCCCACCGAATGCAAGTTTGGCAAATTGAGAAACCGCGGGAATGCTACCTGTTAAAGAAGACAGGAACCCGGGAGCGGGAATTGGCTGAAGTGAAAATAAAACGGTTGCAGGAATCAGAAACGACAACACGAGCCCAATCGAAAATCGCAGTGCAAGTTTCTGACGGTCCCATTCTATAAGCGACAACACCACCAGGAAGCTCATGAAGAAGCAGTGAAAGAAGTAGATGCTGATGATGTGCCATTTGGGATAGAGCACGATCCACAGAATGCCGGTGTAGGAAACTTTGCCCATCGCAGGAATATTCGCGGCGCCTGTGACGAGCTCGTACAGAAACAGCGATCCGAAAATCGCAGCAACCAGCAGTTCAACAATCAGGTATCGCGCCGGGATCGGTACCTGACAGGCTCGGCAACGAGCTGACAGATTGATGTAGCTGAAGACAGGAAGGTTATCCATTCGACTGATCTTCGTTTTGCACTTCGGACAGCTTGAGTCGCGCAAGCCAGCCGATTCGCCACGGGGCACACAATAGGCCACCACGTTCAGGAAGCTTCCGATACAGGCGCCCAAATAAGTGAAAATGCCGAACACCAAAAACTTGGCAGCTCGAAACATCATCTCTTTGGCGATCGTCCAGTCAGGTCCCTTGCCAGCCACATCGACAGCTTCGCCAGACAGCGCTTCCCACAAAGAATTGAACAACGGAATTCCAACGATGTAACCCAAAGCCGGAATCGCCAACAGTCCCCACCACAGGAGCTTGATCGAAGCCTGTCGATCGTTTTTCTGTAACAGCCCGCCGATTTCAAACAGGCTCGCGACCGACAGACTGATCAACAAAATCACATTGGGGATGGCCAGTGGATTCGTTGCATCAGTGCCAGTCCAGACTTCGTTCGGATTGATGACGGCAGAAAACACATTGAATGTCATCGCAGCAAGCAGAATCACTCGAAACCAGACGTTGCCGCGTTTCGTGACCAGTGACGCCAACAAAACGGCCGCGGCGATCAACGATGTCAGCGACATATGTTGACTGTTTGCGAGCTGCCCCAACCACACCAGCAAGGGAATGGCGACAAGCAACAGTAACATTCGAGCGTATTCGCCGATCAAAGAATTCTCATAGCATCCATAGGGCAACGATTTCTCGTAGCCGTTGGATCGATTTTGAAGTGCCGATTGTCCAAGGAGTTGATCACTCACATTTTCCATGACGTTCTTGCCAGTTTCAGATTATATCGTATCGAGCCGAATGTTTAAGCAACGAAAAAAGCAGACGCGAGTGCCACCTGAACCACTACCGTGGCAAACGCGTCCGCAAAACAGAGCCGTAGGCCTGTCGGGCTACATGGCCTCGCCATAGCAAATCAAATGCGTCGGTTGTCCGCCGACGCCAACGGTTTGGATGACTTTCTGCGTGACCAGGTCAATGACCGACAGGGTGCCATCACCTGGATTGGTAACGACGGCTGTCTTTCGGTTCCCTAAAAACGCAATTCCGTGATGACCGAAGTGGCCTTCAAGCTTGCTGGCACCAACTTCGATCGTGTTAGCCAGCTTTGCATCGTCGAAACAGCGATCTCCGTTGGGGTCGAGTTCGAAAACAAGCAGGCTCTCCTTAAGTCCTTCTCCTTCTGCAAACGCAAAGGCGAAGCACTTGTTTCCGACGACTTTTGTTGCCCTCACCGTCGACAGCTTCAAACCGTCTTCGAGTTGATTGAGGATGTTTTGGAGTACGCCGATGTTCAGGCCGTGACTCTGGAGCGGGACGAGCGCCTTGAAGCGGTTGACGAAATTGAATCCGAGTTGCAGCGATTGAATGAAGTGATCGAGCGGCATTGTCCGGAATCCGCAGCATGACAGATTTGACGACGGCGATTGGGCGGCTGTTGAGCGACGCGAGCCTGCGTGACGAATTTCGAAACGATCCCGTTTCAGTGGCTGAGAAAATCGATCTGCAACCCGATCACGTCGCGATGTTTGTTGGATTGGATATCGATCAAATCGAAAGTCAGGCGACCACTCTTTTGAGCAAACGGTGGAATGAAGTTCGGCAGTTGATTCCTGGAACGGTTAGTGATCTTGGTGACGAAGCCAGGGACCTGTTTATGTTCTACGCCAATCAACACTGGCCCGAAGGACATCGCCGTCATCCATTGGATGCGTATCAGTTTTTGCAGTTTCTGATTAGCAACAAGCTTCATCGCCCATCGGGAATGGAGTTGAAGAAGGTTCGTCAAATGAAGTCTGTTTGAAAGTCGTAGAATTGATCGTGCAATTCTACATATGTTGCGGAATCTGACAGACCGGTGAAGTCGAGGAAATCGCAGCTTTTGCGGTTCATGGACCCACTAATTGAGGCCAGAGCCACCGAAGTCGAGGTCGAGCATTTTGTAAGGTTTATCTGCATTGTGTGGCTCCGATTAGTCCGAGTGCCGTACGAATTCCACAGTTTCCCGTGATTCCAAAAAACAGAGAGAATTCGTGTCCGCTCTAAACATGAACTTGCGTTTGGTTAGGTGTCGGTCGGAGTGGTTGGCTCAGCGCGACATCATTTTCCAATATTGCCAGGTGATTCATGTCTAAAAAATTCACGGAGTTCAAAGTTTCAAGTGGAGTTCGAAAACGGACGGGCAATGAGTTTGACGACTACCGACGGGACTATGTTGGTTGGCAAGGAGCCGTATATGACAACAAAAAAGCGGCAATTGCCTTTACAGTTGGCCGATACGGTTTTGGCAACTCAATTAGCGCGACTATGTTCTCTCACCTGAATAGTTGCAGCGACATTCCAACAGAATACGCGAAACAGGCGATTGTCCGTTTTGAAGAAAACCTCAGAGATGTCGGTATGCTAGACAAGATCGCCACTCACACTCGTGGCATTGACTTAGGCTCAGCAATGGTCTCGCATCCAATCAAAAAATTGCTGGATGCCGCTGCAGCCTGCGCTGACTTCGCCGGCGGTATATACGTCAAGCACTTTGTCAAAGGTAATCAGTTCAACTTGTTCCCACCAACGAATGCTCAGGGTGCCAAAAACTATGCTCAATACGCTTTGGGGTTTTGGCACGACCACCCTCATATTGGCCCAGCGTATATTTTGGGACGTAAGTCTTCCGTAAACACCAAATCGACTATGGGCAAAGAATTCAATCCTTTTGGTTGGAAGTGACGAACGTAAGATAAATATGCCAAGCTGTGATCAGAAGGGCGAGCGCCTCGAAGTCTGGGTGGCATCAAAAATACAAGCACGAAGCTCGCGCGAGTGAATCGACCGCTGTTTCCGCGTTGGGATTTTGAAATGGCACGACTTAGAGCCCCGGCGGTCAATTTTGTGAATTTTTGAAGCTGTTGTTTGTAGTATCGCTAAAGCCCGATACTGCTCAATCCAGTGAGTGTCAAGGCGCTCTCAAAAACTGGAGATTTCAAATCTCGATTCAGCGGTATTGAGCTAAAGCCGGTGCTACGAACATTTTATCGACCACCAGTGAACGGTGTGACGACACATTGTCGATCAGGAAACGGCCGGGCTTGGCTCGAGTGGCTCTGGCTCTGATTCCGGTTCGAGCATTGGCTCTGGTTCTGGCAGCGGTTGAGCTTCCTCAACTTTTGGTTTGCCTTTTAAGAAGTTGTTTATCGCGTTCTTCATGTCCATCGTCAAAGCGAATACGGCTGGGACAAGGAACAAGGTGAACATGGTTGAAAACAGCAACCCGCCCAGGACCACTGATCCAAGGCCGCGATAGAGTTCACTTCCTTCGCCGGCAAACGCGACCAGTGGAAGCAAACCCAAAACGGTGGTCGTTGTCGTGATGAAGATCGGACGAATCCGTGTTCTTACACTTTCTGGAACGGCATCACGTGGTGACATGCCGTCGCGAACGTAATTCAACGATTGATGCACAATCAGAATCGCATTGTTGACCACCGTTCCGATCAGGATCACAAACCCCAGCATCGTGACGACATCGAGCGCCTGATACACAAAGAAATTCATCACCCACAGGCCAAGCAATCCGCCGACGGCTCCCAATGGAACGCTGAACAGAATTACAAACGGATAGAGCCACGACTCAAACAGCGCCGCCATCAACAGGTAAGTGATCGCCAGGGCCAGCAACAGATTCCATCGCAAGGCATCCCAGGCCAAACGCAATTTGTCAGCGGTTCCCGAAAGCGACATTCTTGTATCGCCATCGAGCACGCCTTCTTCGTCCAGCTTGTCGATGATTCCGGTTTCGATAATTTGCATCGCTTCTTCGAGCGGCATCGTCAGCGGAGGAGTCACCGAAACGGTGATCGCACGTTGCTTCTCGCGACGATAGATGGCTTCCGGGCCACTGCTGTATTCGATATCCGCGATCGCAGACAACGGAACGACTTCACCCGTTCGCGTTGCCACCGGAAGCGACAATACATCCTGAGTTCGATTGCCAAAGGTGCTGTCGCCGATGATCGTCAAATCGATCTTGTCGCCATCGACAAAGTAGTCGCCCGCGAAAGCTCCATCAACGAACGCGTCCACCGTGTATCCCAAATCGGCCGCACTGACTCCCATCTCGGAAGACTCGATCAGCTTTGGCTGAATGTGAATCTCGGGACTCGAAAGATCAAGACTCGGTTGCGGCGAGGCCTGCACATCGGGAATCAATCTGTTGACGTCCGCAACGACGCGACGTCCGATATCGATCAGCGAGTTCAGATTACCGCCAGTGATTTCAATGTCGACCGTTCGGCCGCTGGTGAGTCCACGCTCAAAGAGGCTGGACTGTTTTGCGATCGCCCGCGTGCCAGGAAACTGCGAGCCAGCTTTCTTCGCCAGCGGAATCAGTTCGCGAACTCGTGTCGGGTCGGTGGTGCGGAAACCCATGTACACCGACGTGCCGCGAACCGAATAAAAATAGTAGTCGATCGCAGGGTACTCAGCATCCGGGCTGTCGACGTCGACGTTCCAGTATGGCTCAAGGTCGGATTCCAGCTTCTCGCCCATCTCCATCAACTGTTCGATGTTGTAACCGGGAGGAGGCGACAGACTGCAGAAAACAAAGTTCCGGTTACCCGTCGGCAAGTACTCGACTTTGGGCCACAGCAACCAGGACACACTCGCGGCCAGCGCCACCATCAGGACCACAACGGTTGCTGCTCGCCATGCCCTTCCAATGATCCAGCGGTTCAAACGTGTGACGGTATTGGAGAACAATGCTCCACAGCCACCGATCAATCCAACCAGCGACCGGCGCGATGTTTCGCGGCTGGCCAGTTGTTGATCAAACGAATTTCCTTTGAAGAGTCTCGACGCGGCAGTGGGAATCATCGTGAACGAAACGATCAACGAAAGTCCAACCGCACAGCTGATCGCCAGGGCGATGTCACGGAAAAGTTGACCAGAGGTTTCTTCGACAAACAGCACCGGAACGAAGACCGCGATCGTCGTCAGCGTCGAAGCCACGACGGCACCGGCGACTTCTTTGGTTCCATTCGCCGCGGCGTGAAAGGCAGACTCTCCGGCTTGCCGACGGCGGTAAATGTTTTCCAGCACGACCACCGCGTTGTCCACCAACATACCGACGGCAAAGGCAAGTCCTGCCAGGCTAATCACGTTCAGCGATCGGCCCATCAGGCCCAACAGCAAAAACGTGCCGATGATACTGATCGGAATCGCCATTCCAACGACCAGGGCACCACGGCCAAACCAGAATCCGACGCCCAGAGTCAACGCGAGTGTGACCAAAAAGAACCAGGGCGACAGTCCCACGCAGGCCCACGCGCTGAATGCAATCAGCGGAACGGCCATCAACGTCCGGCGGCTCAGATGCAGGAACGAAAGCAGCACGATGATCGTGAGTGCTCCGCCGACGAAAATGTTTTGCTGCACGACGCCGATGGCGGATCGAATGTACTCGGTTTCGTCGTAGTATTGAAACAGTTCAAGGTCCAAACGTTTCAGCACGCCATCGTTAAGTTCCTTGGTGACTCGTCGAACTCCGTCCATGACTTCGAGCACGTTGGCGTCCGAAGCACGTCGCACGCTGAGGCCATTGCTGGTGATTCCGTAGCGTCGCGAAAGGCTCTCCTGTTTCTTGTAGGCGAGTTTCACTTCTGCCACGTCGGAAACGTAAACCGGCGTGCCGTCTTCAACCGCCAGGATTTGGCGTGCGACATCTTCGGGGTCACGGAACTGACCGATCGTTCGAACAACCCAGCGGCGTTTGCCTTCCCAGACGTTGCCCGCCGAGGTGTCTTTGTTCTGTCCGCCAAGTGCATTGCGAACGTCGCTGATGGTGAGCTGCCGCGCCGCGAGGCGTTCCGGATCGACGATCACCTGAAGTTCTTCTTCCTGACCGCCGTAAGTATCGGCTTCGGAGACGCCAGGGATTCGCTCGAGCTGCGGTTCGATCACGTCCTCTGAGATCTTCTTAACTTCTTCGAGGTCGACTTCTGGCGGAAGCAGTTCAGCCAGTTCCGGATGTTTGTCTCCGATCTTTTTGAAAAGCTGCGTCAGGCGAAAAACTCGCAGGCCGGTGTTGCTGGCACTGATCGCAGAGTCCAGATCAGAGGCCAGTTCGGGATGATCTTTCTGAAACGCAGCGATCTTTTCAATCGACGGGGGACGTCCGGTGAGCGCAAACCTGGCGATGGGACTGTCGGCAACATCGGAAGCTTCGATGACCGGTTCGTTTGCAGTGATCGGATATTCGCGAACCTGTTGCAGCCGCGTGTTGACTCGCAACATCGCGTCCTGAATGTCGGTGCCAACGGCGAACTCGAGAGTGATGTCGGCTCGCGAGTCACGACAGCGCGACGTCATCTTGACCAGGCCTTCGATCGCCGCGAGTTGCTCTTCCTGTTCCTGGATGATCTCGCGTTCGATTTCGCGCGGGCTTGCTCCGGGCCAGCGCGTGTCGACGGAGATGATCGGATTCTGAACCGCGGGAATCAGTTGCTTGGGCATCGTGATCAATGAGATCGAGCCAAACAACGCCACGATCAAAATCCCTACCGAGACCTTCACCGGGTTCTGAATAAATGATTCGAAGATCTTCATTGAGCGTTCAAGCGACCAGCATTTGAGGCAGGTACAACTAGTTGGTTACAGAGACTGCTGGTTGTGTTTGTGTTTTCGATTCCGGAATGGAAGCGAATTTGACTTTTGTGTTCGGAACGAGCCGTTCGTTGCCTTCGACGACAATCAGGTCGCCGACTTTCAGCTTTCCGATCACCTGGATCTGGTTATCGACCGCAACACCAAGGTCAACCGTAACTTTTCGAACGGTTCCTTCCAGTTTTCCGTTGGATTCGACGACGTAGACGAATCGATCGTTTCCGTTGAGCACCAGGGCATCTTTCGGGACCAGTGGCAACGACTTCCGCTGGCCAACGGGGACTTCCACGCGAGCGAGCATGCCAGCCAAAAGTAATGGCGTCTCGTTTTCGATCCTGTTCTTTAAACGGATGTGAACCGGAAAAGTTCTGGCCCGAGCGGCAGCAACGGGAACAATTCGGGCAATCGTGCCAGTAAAAATCTCGTTTGGTAATTCCGGGAACTCAACCCGGATCACATCGCCCTTGCGAAGCCGCACAACCGATTCGGCGGTGACCGGAGCATGGATCTCGATTTCGTCCAACTGAATGATCTGGACGATCGGGTCGCCGCGGTTGATCCAGTTGCCGACTTCGGTGTACTCCGAGGAGATGAATCCGTCGAAAGGAGCCACGATGGTGCACTTGTTGATTCGGTCCTTGATCTGATTGAGTCTCTGTTTCTGCAGTTCGACTTGAGCCGCGGCTTGAGCGATCTGTTCTTTACGAGGCCCGTTTTTGACTCGATCAAGTAAGGCTTCGGCTGCCATGAGTGAAAACTTCGCAGCGTTGGCTTCTTCTCGTGCGTCGCCAATTTCGACGCCGCTGGCTGCTGAGCCGAGTGACTGGATTCGTTGCAGTTTCGAGACCGCGTTCTTGAGCGACGTCGCTGCCATGCGCTTGTTGGCATCTGCTTCAGCGATGTCTTGCGGAACGGATCCGTTTTTAAGTTCGGCGAGCCGATTGGTGGCCAGCGAAAGTTCTGCTTCGGAGGCCGTCTGTTCGATCTGTAACGTTTCGATGTGGAGCTGTGCCAGGGTCTGGCCCTTGGTTACGAGGTCGCCATCGTTGACCAGAAATTCTCCGACCCTTCCATCGACGGCGCTGCCAATCGTGCTGGTGCGAAGCGGCTTAACGGTGCCGACAACTCGCTGCCCGGATCGAACATCTGCCTGGGTTACTTTTGCGACAACGACAGACTTCACGTCCTGGGAAATGGCAGGCGCGCAGAAGACGCCTGTCACAATGACGGCGGCGCAAAGGTAGCTCAGAAGATGGATGTAAGTGGGTTTCATGCCCTAACTCTAGTTTCTGGCTTTCGTTTCGCCTATTGCCAACCTTCATTTGAGGCCGTTTTTGCAGTCAATCTGTAATGCAACAAGCCATTCGAAACCATCTGGGCTTGGCCGGGTTCAATACAGGTTTCGACCGCGTGAAACGACCCTTGAAAATCCGGTAAAACCGATGCAACCACAACCGCGAATGGACAGGACAGTTAAACTGTATTTGATAGCATTGCGACTGAATCAATACGCGGCCAAATGAAGACAGACTCAATGAGCGGCAAATGCAGAATACTCGCGGCGACTGTGTTCACCATTTGTGCCCTGGTCTGGTCGGTTTCAACAGGTCAGGAACCAGACCATGAATTCCGTCAGTGGACCAGCGAGAATGATGAATTCTCCGTCCGCGCAAAACTGGTTGAGTTCAAAGACTTCACAGTCAAACTCGTTCAGGATGGAGGCAAGGAATCAGACGTGCCAGTAAAACGTTTGTGTCTGGCCGATCAGAAGTATCTGTCGCGAGTTGAAAACTGGGGCCAGTTGTGGCGAAAGCGATCGGGAGAAGACTGGTTCGTTGGCAAACTGCTGGGCATCAAAGGAACGAAGGCTCGTTTCACCCGCATCGACGGCGATCCGATCCGTGTCAGTTTGATTACGTTGGCTTCTGAAGATCAGGAGTCAGCTCGCTTCAAGAATGTCGCGATCCAGAGCAACCATGTTCGATCTGAACCCGGTGCCGCATCAACCATTAAAGTGCCACTCGATGCAGTCGCCAGTGAAAGTGCGATTCGTCAGCGAATCCAGCAATGTGCCAGGGCGGCAAAAAAAATTCGCATTGATGGACGATCGAAAGACTGGGAAGACATTCCGACTTTTTTCGACGAGATAAGACTCGATGACGCTTCGATAGATATTGAACGGATTGGAATCGCGCCGCGTGAATCGGATCTGGTCGTCATGATTCAGACTCGCGGAAAACCATCGACGACCGACTATGCGTTCAATGTTCGAATTGATTTCTTCCGTCAACGAAGAGCCGATTGTGAATTCGCGTTGGGTTCCCAGTCAGCAACCAATTTCTTTGTCTATTCTGAATCAGAAGGCACTGAAATTTCCCGTTCTGAATTAAAGGGAACCAACATTCGCATTGGCGACGTCATTGAAGTTTCGATTCCGTGGAAGTCGCTACGTGCCGAGTTACCTGAAAATATGGTCGAGTTCGTTTCCGGGGCAAAGGCCCGACCTTTTGTGCAAGTCGAAGTCGCTTCGTACGACTCGCTGAACAAAAAATATTTTCAACACGGTCCTTCGGTGACGTCGTATCGACTGTTGGAAAACGAGTATCCGCTGGACGCTCCCGCGCCGGGCATTGGAGAAAGAGCTGTGCCTGTTGCGGCACCTTTTAGGGGCAAGAGACTGGTTGCCAATGGTGCCTTTGGCTATCAGTATCACCAGGATGTATACGCCTACGATTTCTACATCGCCGATCGGTGGAGGAAAACTTCTTCGCCGTTGGAGAGCACTCGCAACGAAGACTACTACAGTTTCGGACAACCAATTCTCAGCCCTGTTGCAGGAACGGTTGTGTTCACTGAAAGCAAGCAGCCAGATCAGGCGCCTGGACTACAGAAAGATGAGACCGCCAATAGCGTGATGATCGCATTGCGTGGCCGGTCGGATCACTTTTTACAGTTGCTTCACATCCAGGAAAATAAACTCGATGTCGCCGTTGAACAGCGATTGGAACGTGGGGACAAAATTGGACGGGTCGGCAATTCCGGATTTTCGAGCCAAGCTCACATTCACATGCAGATTTTTAAACCAAAAATCCAGGGGAAACGAGCCACGCTTCCCGCGTCTCTGGAAAAGGCAATGGTTAGTTTGAATCCCGGGTCCAACGATCCATGGACTCGCTACGTTGAGAATTGGGAAATCCGGGAAGGCGTGTTTGTTGAACCGGTGCCAGCGGGGCAGGGTGAGCAGGAACGCTGATTTCCAAATACAGGCACGAGGCGCAAGCGAGTATCGAGATGGGCGCGCCAGTAAAAGAGAATTCAATGTGCTTTCTGTAGCCGCGGACGCGGCGGCATGTGATAGCATCGGACTTTAGTCCGATGAAAACGAAACGTATTGGATGGTAGCCGCGGAAGCGGCGGCACAAGGCAAACCTGGAAAACTGCCGT
>CAYUNP010000178.1:0-10732 GCA_964446085.1 uncultured Pirellulaceae bacterium | reverse complement strand
GGCAAGGTCTACGTTATTTGCACCAACCCACGCCACAAGCAGCGTCAGGGTTAGGGCTCGCTTTTTCACATCACTGAAACATCCATCCGTCCGAATCGCATGCTGCGGGCCGAGCCTGCAGAGTCAAACTCTCAGGTTTGATCCACGTATTTTCGATTCGATTTAATTTCCAAATCATTTGATACGCCTGCGGTGCAGGCTGGAGCTATACATGCCCCGTCTACTCGGTGTTGACATTCCAAACGACAAGAAAGCCCACATCTCGTTGACTTATCTCTACGGGATTGGTCATCAGTCGTCGCGCGACCTTTGTCACAAAGCCGGAATTGATCCGGAGAAAAAGGCACGTGACCTGTCTGATGAAGAGCTCAGTAGCATCGCTACGATCATTGAGCGTGACTACATCGTTGAAGGTGCACTCCGTCGTCAGGTTGCCCAGAACATCGGTCGGCTTCGCGATATCAAATCGTATCGTGGAATCCGTCATCGCGTTGGCCTTCCGGTCCGCGGACAACGAACCAAAACAAATGCTCGAACCCGCAAAGGTCCCAAGAAGACTGTTGCTGGTAAGAAGGGCGTCAAAGATCTCAAGTAACGCTGGTTAAAACTGGCTGGACAATCCCCCCGACGACCAGGTCGTTCCCGGTCGGCGGCACCAATCAATTTTTACACACCATCTAACAGCGAGCCCGATTTTCGGGATTTTTAGAAGTGGCAAAAGTCAAAAAGAAGCGCGCCAAGCGTAACGTTACATTCGGAGTTGCTCACATTCAGGCAACTTTCAATAACACAACCGTCACCATCACCGACACCAAGGGCGAGACTCTTTGTTGGGCCAGTGCCGGTACCTGTGGTTTCAAGGGCTCACGAAAAAGCACTCCCTTCGCGGGTCAAAGTGCTGCCCAGCAAGCCGCAGAAAAGGCCGTCAAGTTCGGCATGAAGGAAGTGGATGTTCGCGTCAAAGGTCCAGGCAGTGGTCGCGAAAGTGCGATCACGGCTCTGCAGGCTGCTGGCTTGAACATCAAATCGATCGAGGACGTGACTCCGATCCCACATAACGGCTGTCGCCCTCGCAAAAAGCGTCGCGTCTAGTTTCTGACGCATTGATTTGCGTCAACTTTAGCTTTCGGATCGAACCAACACACCCAATCCCCCACGGAGATACTCCATGCACATTCGATGGCGTGGCCTTGAACTTCCTAGCGTTGTTAACTGTGATCGTGACTCGCTCACATCAACTTATGGCAAATTTGTTGCCGAGCCTTTCGAGCGAGGTTTCGGTACAACCATTGGTAACAGCCTGCGTCGCGTACTGCTTTCCAGCCTGGAAGGAAGTGCTGTGACCCAGTTGAAAATTCGCGGTGCAAACCACGAGTTCTCATCAATTCCTGGCGTTCTGGAAGATGTCACTGATATCGTCCTCAACGTAAAGTCGCTGATCGTGAAGAATCATTCTGATCAGATGAAAGTCATCACCATCGAGAAGGATACTGCGGGTCCTGTGACGGGTGCCGACATTCAGACAAATGGTGAAGTCGAAGTTGTTAACAGCGATCATGTCCTTGTTAACCTGACCGAAGATGTTCCTTTCATGATGGAAATGGTTGTCGAAAACGGTCGTGGTTATGTTCCTTCCACGGAGCACAGCGGACGTGATCACGAAATCGGAATCATTCCGATCGATGCGATTTACAGCCCGATTACCCGTGTTCGCTACGACGTTGAAGAGACGCGTGTTGGACAGAAAACCAACTACGACAAGCTGACTCTGGAAGTTTGGACCGACGGTTCAATCAATCCGGAAATGGCCATGGTTGAAGCTTCGAAGGTTCTTCGCAAGCATCTCAACCCGTTCGTTCAGTACGCTGAGCTTGGAGCTCAAGTACACGCTCAACCGCAAAGCAAAGGCGGTATCGACGCGGCTCTGGAAGCCAAGTTGAACATGCCTGTCGCGGAAATGCGACTTTCGGTTCGAGCCAATAACTGCCTTGAGTTTGCGAACATCGGAAACGTTCGCGACCTGGTGCAGTACAACGAAGATCAGCTGATGGAGATTCGCAACTTTGGCGAAACAACGCTGGTCGAAGTACGTCAGGTTCTGACAGGTCTTGGTTTGCACCTTGGCATGAAAGTTCCAAAAGCTCCAGTAATTACCTAAACGCTGAGTCCAGCTTAACGAATTGTTCAAACAGATAACTCATGCCCTGATCGGGCGAAATTGTTGGTGAAGAAATGAGACACAGAAGAAAAGGCCGTACTCTCGGACGCAACTCCAGTCACCGCCGCGCTTTGCTGCGTAACCTGGCGTCTGCTCTGTTTTTGACCGAGCGCGACGAAATGTACTACGAAGGCATGACCCAGGCTGACGGAGTAACTGCCGTTAATCCGCCACGCGTCAAAGGTCGTATCACAACCACGATTCACAAGGCGAAAGAAGTTCGCCCGATGATCGAAAAGTGCATCACCCTTGCCAAGAAAGCGATTCCTCATCAGGAAGCTGCCGACGATCTCGAAACTTCTGCAGAGCGTGGCTCGGCTGAGTGGAAGAAATGGCGTGAAAGTGATGCCTGGAAAGAATGGAATCAGGCGATCGCTCCGGCTGTGAATCTTCGTCGTCGAGCATTCGCAGTGCTTCGCGACAAAGAGGCCGTTTCGATTCTCTTTGATGATGTTGCACCTCGCTTCGTCGATCGCACGGGTGGATACACTCGCATCATTCAGCTGGCTGATGTTCGTTTGGGGGATGCTGGCAAGCAGGCGATTCTTGAATTCGTCGGCGAAAACGACCGCGTCAAGCAAAAGACAGCTTCCAAGCCAGTCGTTGAAGAAGAGCCAGTTGCCAAGACAGAGGAGCCGGAAGTTAAAGAGGAGCCAGTCAAAGATGAGGCTGCTGAAGCACCTGCATCGGATGAAACTCCAGCAACCGACGACGCACCAGCAACCGAAGAATAACTGGTTGCATCCAGTTTGCTAAATCATCAAGGCAGGATTCGTCCTGCCTTTTTTCATGCGCCAATCCGAAAATTAATTGGTGGATCAGCGCTGAACAATCAGCCAGCCATTGGGTCGTCGTTTAATGTGTCGTTGTTTCGGTAGCTGGTTCGTCTACCTGACTTGAGTGGACGCAGTTGCGACCATCTGCCTTGGAGCGGTACAGTGCGTTGTCTGCCAGGTTGTAAGTTGCCACGAATTCACAGTAGTCGTTGGATTCAGCAACACCGAAACTGCACGTGTAGTTGAGATGCGACAGAGTAAATCTTTTGCAGAGTTTTGCCGCGACCGTCGCAGCGTAAGACTTGTCAGTTTCCGGAAAAACGATCAGGAATTCATCGCCTCCCCAACGAGCGATCAAATCTTCCTCCCGTAAATATTTTTGGGCGATTTCTGCGATATCAACCAACACCCTGTCACCATAAAGGTGTCCATGTGTATCGTTGATTCTCTTGAAGTGATCCACGTCGAACAGAATGATTGAGTGTTTTCCTGTCGATTCAGACTGGCAACCGAGTTCGTCGATCGCCTCGTGTACTCCGTAGCGATTCATCAGTCCTGTTAGCGAATCGCGCCTCGCCATTTCTGAATATTCTTCCGACTTGATTTCCAGCAGGCTGTTCATTTCTTTCAACTGTTCCTGGATCTGTCTCTTTCGCACCAGTTCTGCTCTCAGGCTACGTACTCTTGAGAGCAGCCCCAGCAGTGCCGCGGCCAACCAGATCCACATCAGGAATTGGTATAAAGATGCAGTCGCGATCCAGTGACCCTCAAATGTGATACTTTCTATTCGTAGTGATCCAGTCCCATTTCGTTCCCGCGTTGCAAACTCAAACCATTCGAAGCGGCTAATATCAACTCTCGAACTTGCTCCCTTGGGTTGAAAAGCCTGATGCCACCAACTGGGAACATTGAAGTCGGCCATTTCCAGAACGATTTCCTGGGGTTCCGGCGTAACACAGATTAGTGCCTCATTGTATTTTCTGCTAACGGTATCATGCGAAATCGTGTACTGGGGTTCATAGTTTCGCATCTGAAACAAAACCTGTTGCTCATGCGACCCCGTGATTTTGATCTTTACCTGTTCAACCCACCCAAAATCAAAGATCTCATCCCCTTCAGGGCGAAATCCGAGCACGACGTAGGGGGTGTGAAAGTCGCCGCCAATTTCATATTGCAGATCAAAAGACGAATCTGAAACGCTGCATTCGCCATAGGAATTGCCGCCATTGTAGCGGTCGTCGCTGACTTCGCGCCTCCAGGTTCCAGTAGGTGTAACCGCGATTTTTCGGCGCAAAGTGTGGTTGCCAAAAACGACCGTTAAGGTCGCAAGAACAAGAATTGCAACGAGAATTTCTTTTCGAATCGATGACATGAGCGATATTGGATGTTGGTTTAAAGCGGGCTTTCATCTGAGGGTGGGAGGGTTCTTTGGCGATGAAAGCCAAGCTTTTGGGTGGGGTGGCAAGCCGTACGGATGTAGTCAAAGTTGCCTTTGGAAAGGTAGTTCAGAGATGGTTGCCTGACCTCACAAAGCCTGGTTGAAAACAGAATGCTGGTCATGTCAGACCATGATGTTGAGTGCATTCGTCGAAATCGGAGCCACACTCATAATTGATCGTTTGCCCAATGTTGCGTTTGGGCATCAAAGCTCCCTGATGTTTCGATTCGCAATCATTTGATCAGGAACCAAATTCGCGTAATTTCTTCACTTGGCTCGAATAAAAACGTATTCTCAAGTGAGATTCCGGGTTTTCCATGAGCGTTGGCCAGCAATTTGCAGGCTGTTCGTTCATCGAAACAAACAGAATTACAATACTGAGTAAAAGCAATGATCAACAAATTCGACCTACGCTCAAACACAAAATCGAAAGCCAATCGCGAAGGTGCCATGCTGCCAATGGTCGCCGTCGTCATCGTATTCATGTTTGTCGCATGTGCGTTTGCGGTTGATATTGCGAGAATGCACCTGACCAGAAGTGAGCTTCGTACGGCCACGGACGCAGCGGCCAGAGCTGCTGTGGAGTCACTGAGTCGGTCGCAAAACCTTGAACAGGCAACTGAAGCTGCCCTTGCTATCGCCAACAGAAATGTGGTTGCTGGTGTTGGGCTAACACTTGATCCGGACAACATTGTGTTCGGAAGTGCGAGCCAGGGAACTGATGGTCGATTTACTTTTGAGGAAAGCCGCGACTTGATCAACTCGGTACGCGTCCTGGGGGATCGCACTGCTCAATCTGCAGATGGCCCCGTTGCCCTCTTTTTCGGTCCCTTCTTCGGTAGAGATACGTTTTCGCCAACAGCAACATCAACTGCAACCCGGTTGGATCGTGATATTGCACTGGTGCTGGACAAATCTGGATCGATGGCAGCAAACGGGCGATTTGATGCACTGCTCAATGGAGTCCGGGTTTTCCTTGACGAGCTGGACAGTTCTATCGCAGAGGAACGCGTGTCTTTGACAGCCTATGACACATTTCCATTGAAGCTCGTAGACATGACAAGTCAGCTGGTTGCAATTCAGGAAGGAATCGAATCGCAGACTCCAAGCGGACGTACCGGAATTGGACGTGCTATGGAAGTCGGAATGGACTCAGTCCAAAACGACGAAGGTTCACGCGGTGCATTCAGTTTGAAATCCGTGGTTGTGATGACTGACGGAAACCAGAACGAAGGCATTAGTCCCGTTACTGTCGCATTGCAGGCCAGGGACCTCGGGATCATTGTTCACACAATCACCTTTAGCGATGGAGCGAATGAAGCACTTATGGAGCAAGTCGCAGATATCACAGGCGGCAGCCACCTTCATGCCAATACGGATCAGGAATTGATCGAGGCATTTGATACCATCGCCAGAACCATTCAGGTACTGACGATCGAGTAAGTTCGACTGACGACAGGCAACCGGCGATCACGCAGACGCTTCGGGTGCCTGTTCCAGGAAAACACCGATCTTGCGAAACTTGTCGTAGCGATCAGTCAGAAGTGTTTCGGTTTCTGTGCTGATTAGCTCCTTCAGGTTCTTTTGAAAATAGCGTCGAAGTCTGGCCGCCATTGCATGGTGGTCACGATGAGCTCCACCCAGCGGTTCATCGATGACATCGTCGATGATGCCCATCTCCAGAAGATGTCGTGAAGTGAACTTGAGTGCTGTCGCCGCCTTTTCAGCATGCTCGGCGCCTTTCCACAAAATCCCCGCACAGCCTTCAGGACTGATCACTGAATAGTAGGCATTCTCAAGAACAGCAACGCGATCACCGACTCCGATCCCCAGTGCACCTCCGCTGCCACCTTCACCGATCACAACGCAAATGATCGGAGTTTTGAGCCTGGACATCTCATACATGTTCTCGGCAATGACCTGTGCCTGTCCGCGCTCTTCAGCGCCAATTCCAGGATAGGCTCCTGGCGTGTCGATCATGCATATAACAGGCAAGCCATACTTTGCGGCCATTCGCATTTTGGCCATCGCCTTGCGGTATCCTTCCGGATGAGCACAGCCGAAGTGCGTCTTTTGACGATCGTTGAACGTGCGGCCTTTCTGATGACCGACGACCATCACTTTGATGTCCCCCAACGAGGCAAAGCCCACACGAATTGCCGGATCATCGCCGAAGAGCTTGTCTCCGTGTAGTTCAATGAATTCATCGAACACAAGAGAAAGGTAGTCAGTCGTATGTGGCCGGTTCTTGTGTCTCGCAACCTGAACCGTTTCCCAGGGAGTCAGTTTGGAATAGAGTTCCCGCGTTTGATCCGTGAGCTGTTTCCGCATCGTCTGAACACGGTCCGCCAGTTCAGGCGAATCGGGATTGTCAGCCGATGCAATCGTCTGTTCAATTTGTTCGGCGAGGTCAGCCAGTGGCTGTTCGAAATCGAGATAGTCCATCTTGATGTACGCTAAATTCTGGAGAGGAGTCGTTTATCGTTGGTAGCCTTCGGGGCGTTTACCGGCTTTATAAATTTCAGTTTTTGCCAGGACAGCCAGGAACTGGGACATGTCTTCGAAGCGTTTTTCCGGATCTTTGGCCATCATTTTTCTTACAATCGCAGCAAACTCCTTCGATGAATCGCTAACCGCTTCGAGCGACGGAGGCGTTTGGTGCAAATGTCGGTTCAGCAAGTCATCTGGCGAAGTACCTGAGAAAGGAGTCCGCTTCGCCATCAACTCAAACAGGACGCATCCCAGGCCATACATGTCGCATCGAAAGTCCAGTGCCTCACGTCGAATTTGCTCGGGGGCCATATAACTTCGTGTCCCGGCAGACTGTTTGGGTTTGCGTGAAAACAGCTTTCCCAAACCCGTCTTGCGTTTCTGGGCCTTGATGGCGATTGAAAAGTCAATCAACTTGATGTTCGCCTCATTGTCGGCAAGGAAGTTATCTGGTTTCACATCGCAATGAACCCAGCCCTTGTCGTGTAGATGTTTGAGTCCTTCGGCGCAACCGCGAATCACTGGCGCGACGTTGGCGGCGATTAGTTCCGGTTGCTCGCGTAGCACGATCTTGAGGTTCTTGGCACTGGAGAGCTGCATTGCCAACAGCGGAAATCCCATGTCTTCGTGGTAGCCAAAGATCTGAATGACGTTTGGATGTTTCAACCCTTTGCCAACTGCAGCTTCGTGCTTCAGTTGGTCGATCTCGTGTTTGTCTTTGCGAAAGTCGCGCAACAGGACCTTCAGGGCAATGCGTTCTTTTTCGCCCGTACGAAGTGCCTCCCAGACTTGCGTCGAAGTTCCAGAGCGAATCAACCGGAGCAGTTGAAACGGTCCAATAAAATCTCGCCCAATTGACACTGTGATTTCCGAAGGGAGGCAAAAGTGGTTAACAATGAATACGTGTTCGATGAACGGTCATTCTAACCCAAAAGCCAGAATTTTCGACCCTTGAAGATGCCTCGGCGAAGCATCATCGGTCCTGGATCAGAGTTTCCAAAGGGTAAAAAACCCGTTCCAGAAAAAGCCCATTTGACGGAGCAGTTTGTCCGGCACAATTTCGATCTTTCTGATCCAGAACCCATTTTGCCCACGATGCCGGTTCGCTACGACGTCCCACGTGAACCAGGGTACCGACGATGTTTCGCACCATGTTGTAGAGGAAACCGTCAGCGGTGATGTAGATGCGGATATCGGTAAAAGGAACACGCTCGAAAGTTTCGATTCGCAGTTCCATGACATTTCGTACGGTCGTTTGGCGGACGACTCCTCCGGTGGCCTGAAAACTCGCAAAGTCCAGTTGTCCCGTAAGGAAAACTGCTGCTTCTTTCATGGCGTCGATATCGAGGTGATGCGGAACGAACCACGAGTGATCGATTCCCAGTGGATCCAGAATTCGACCACATTGAATCTGGTAACAGTAAGTCTTCTTTTGGCAATCAATGATCGCGTTGAATCCTTCCACCACAGATTCGACATTCAGCACCGAAATGTCTTCAGGTGTTCTGGCGTTGATCGCTCGAATCAAGCCCGCGTTTGGGATCACGGATTGAGTCCCCAGCGAGCAAACCTGGCCCCGCGCATGCACGCCGCTGTCAGTTCGCCCACTCGCGGTGATTCGTATGTTCTCGCCGGTGACGTCGGTCCAGCCTTCTTCCAGTCGTTGCTGAACCGAGATTCCGTTCTTCTGCACCTGCCAACCGACGTAGTTTTTGCCATCGTAGGCAATCGTCAGTTTGAGGTACCGCATGCCGAGTACTTTTCAGATACCAGAAGTTCAGCAATTTGAACCGCGTTCGTTGCCGCACCCTTTCGCAGATTGTCGCTGACACACCAGAACGTCAATCCGTTCTCGCAACTGATGTCTTTGCGAATCCTGCCAACGAAGACGTCGTCCAGATCATCACTGTTGTTTGGCATTGGGTAGACGCCAGCCTCCAGATCGTCGACTACCGTGATTCCTTCGGCGGCGTCAAAGAGTTTGCGTGCTTCTTCTGCCGAGACGGGACGTTCCGTTTCAACCAGGATGGTTTCGCTGTGACAATTGGAAACTGGAACACGAACACAGGTAGGACAAACCTGAATCGATTCGTCACCGAAGATCTTTCGGGTTTCGTAGACCATCTTCAATTCTTCCGACGTGTAGCCATCCGCTTTGTGCGATCCGATTTGCGGGATCACGTTGAACGCGATTGGATGACTGAAGGCCTGATAGTCGTACTCTTTCTCATCCAGAAACGCTTTCGATCCTTCAGTCAGATCCGCCTGGCCTTTGACCCCTGCCCCGCTGGTTGCCTGATAGGTCGATACAACAACACGCTTGATTTTCGCGGCGTCGTGAATCGGCTTCATGGCCACGACCATTTGAGTCGTGCTACAGTTTGGGCTGGCGATAATCCCCTGGTGGTCCGCGATCGCATCGGCGTTGACTTCCGGAACAACCAGTGGAACGTGATCCAGCATACGATGGTAGCCACTTTCATCGACCACAACGCAATCTCGCTCCACGGCCCAAGGCACGAACATGGCCGCCACGTCGTCGGGAGTCGATCCGATCACCAGATCGATATCATCGAAGGCATCCGCTTCCAGAAGTTTCACCGTATGCGATTCTCCTTTGAATTCAATCGTTGAGCCAGCGGATCGTTTCGACGCCAGAAAAGTGATTGTCTCGTAGGGAAAGTTACGAGTTTCCAGCATCTGTCGCACAAGTGTGCCGACAGCTCCGGTTGCTCCCGCGATTGCAATGCGTTTCGCCACGGTGGTCTCCATGAGTATTTTGGTTAATGGCCACGTATTATAGGAGAAAGAGCCTCTTTTTTGGACCTGAAAACTGGATCGTGTGAACAAGACGATTCATAAATTACGCCGTGAGTGAGCAAGGCAAGAATCATCGATCAAAAGTCACAGTTAAAGGCAATGGACTGCCGTTTCGCCGGGCTGCAGTAAGTTCACGGACTACCGCTGCCGAGCCTTGATTGCAATCAAGGCTCGGCTCTTTTAGAGAATGTAAACCAAGATCAATTGAGTGTGGTCTACAGCTCAGGCCGAGATACTAGGACGTTTCTCGTTGCCGTATCCTCTTTTCGTTTGCCAGATTTTTTTATGCGTCTTCTTTAACGTTTGCTCTTCTGCTTCCTTGATCAAATCGCGGAGCCCATCGACAGTTTCCTCGTTCAACTGATTGCGTTTCGTCTACCGATAGACGTAGCAAATGGTTTCCTGCTTCTTTGGCCCATCAATCGACCATTCGATTTTGAGTTCGGATGGAGTCAGCGACAACTGTGCGACGTACAAATCCTGTTGTCAGGTGTGAGGTTTGATCGACGCCATGTGTGAATGGCCCACCGTACCAAGATCGAACAGGTGTACGGGGTTGTCGGTGCCGAAACGAAGGTGTTCCAGACGGATCGTTTCCGCGAGCCGTGTCCATCGATAGACGTTGGTGAAGGAAAGTTGCTTGCCGTCAGTCGGAGTCCAGGTACCAGATTCGCGGTATAACAGCACGTCCGAATCAGGTTGCGATACTTCAACCGCTCCAACGCCTGCTCCATTCCAGCCCGTGGAAGCTAACGAAGAAGCGTTGAACGTTAAATGCTCGACCGAACCGAGCCGAGTCCACACTGTATCGACTTTCATTTAAGTAACCTCGCTGCGGACGACGGAAAGTTTTGATGCCTTCGACAAAGAAAGTGAGTGAGTCTGACTGCGGCACATGATCTACGCGGTGGACTCATCGAAATAGGGCCCCAATCCATGTTCGTGAGTCATCGAGTATAACCAGGCCATGTCATGCGGAAAAACATAGAT
>CAYUNP010000177.1:3347-10806 GCA_964446085.1 uncultured Pirellulaceae bacterium | reverse complement strand
AGTTTGTCCGAGTTATTGGAATGCATGTAGAGCTCAATCAACTGCTCGTAGATCACAGGAGAATTCGGCGATCGCTGCTGCTGTTTTTCAAGCCGTTGAATCAGTGCGGTCAGCGCCCCCGTTTGTTGCAAGGTACTGATGGCAGACTGACGGTACGATTCGTTGGAGTTGCGACTGCTGTAACGGTTCTGGTTTATCACCGCCTTCTGTGAAACGGTGGATCGCGTGCGCTGCAAAATACGATGAGCAACCTGTTGCGCGAGGTCCGTTTTGCCCTGTCCCTGGTAGAGCCCCATCAGGCTCACCATCGCGGGCATCTTCTGCCCGCTACGCCGCTGTGCTCTGGAGATAACAGCATCGGCCATTTCACTCAGTCCCAGCCGCTTCATGTTTGAAACCAGTGAGAGCTGAGTCTGGGCTTTTAGCCGCAGACCGAACAGTCGTTCCGCAGCGGTACGTGCCCGATCGATGTCGCCAAGCCGTTCGGCGAGTCGCAGTGCCGTCGTTTCTTTTTGCTCGACCAGCTTTTGTCCGCGTGGCTCAATCGATTCCACAATATTGAGTGACTCGTCGAGGTCGCCTAACTTTTCGTACAGGCTTGCAATTTCGAACTGGAATGCGGCATCATCCTGGACACCCATCGCAACGGTTCGAAAAACCTCAACGGATTCGTCTTTTTCATCCTGCCAATACAGCAACGACGCGAGCAGCATTTGCTCATACGCGAGCGTATCCGGAGAATCCGATTCAGCTTTCTTGACGCGTTCGCGAAGCAGCGACATCAGGTCATCTTCAACTTCGTTCCGCTTGAGCACTTGCGACGCCTGAACCAACAGGCGAATTCCGGTATCCGATAAATACTGGCTCGATCGCGGGTAGTCGATCTGCATGGAATTCATTTCTTCACCGTATTGATACGGCATGCTATTGTCGTAGTACTGATTTGGCGAACGCCGGCGCGCTTTTTTCCGCGATGCTTTCGCCTGTTGTTTTTTCTTCGACAACTCCTTCATCTCAACGTCCAGCACATCGTTGATGATCGACAACACTTTCGCGTTTTCTTCTTCCTTGGCCAGCGGACCGGTCCACTTGAGTATCAACGGCAGGGCTTGAACCGTTTGGTTGGCCGAATGCTTGTTTGAAGAATTTCTGCGACGTGAAACTTTAATCGGAGCAAGCTCGATCTCTTTCTCAGCCGCCGTTTTCCACTTCTTGAAGAACCCCTCTACCTGATCCACTTTCTTTTCAGAGATCATCATGTACATCGCCTGAACCAGTTGTGTCGGGCTCTGAGCAGCGGCGACTTTGTCGTTGATCATTTTCTCAGCCAGCTCTTCCTTCCCAGCCAGCTTCAGTTCCTTCACAACCTGCGCCATCGACGTGTGGCCCTGGCCAATTTGCTGCCAACTGTTGCCGACGCGTACATACATCCGACCGCCCGAGAAGATGACTTGTCCGGTACCAGCACCAGCGCTGCCATACCCGTCATCTTTTTCTGTCGTCGCTTCGTAGCATTTCAACATCAGTTCGATCTCGTCATCCGAAAGAGGATCGGCATCCGGCAATTTGGTTTCTTCCCCATTGCGCATCGACTCGGTGTCAACGTTTCGCAGCGCTAACGTAGATAAAAAGAACTTCTGTTCCGGTTTACCGCCGTCGACAGCCAGTCGCTTGGCAATGTGGAAAGTTTCAGAGTAGTTCCCTTTGAGCGTTTCCACATAAAACCAGTCATTGATGTCCTCGACGGTTGCGTCGTCCCGTTTACCTTTTTCAATGATCGAATCGGCAAACGAAACACGCTCTTCTTCTTCGTCGTCGATGTCATCATCCGGATCAGCTGATTCATCGTCCGCATCTTTTTCCAAATCACTGGCGACATCTTTTTCAATTTCCGCATCGGATTCAAAACGCGTCAGCCAGGCATAGGACGCCATCCTTGCAACGCCATAGTGACTCGGTGTCCATAGCGGAGGCAGTTGATTGTTGCCGTAGTTGTATTGCTCCTCCAAACCAACCGCCCGTTTGGCTTCATCCACCTGGCTCTGGGCAAGCTGAAACGCACTTTGACGTTCAGGAATTTTGCTTTGAATGCCCTGGTTGTTGTTCGATTTGGATTTTTGATTGGCCCGTTTGAACCTTGCCTCTGCCACGACGCCCATTTTGTCGTGAGGAATGCTCAGCGAGAGTATTCGTTCAAATCGAATCTTCGCCCCTTCATAGTTTTCCAACTTCGCCAGGGCCACGCCTTCACGATACAGCATCTCCCAGTCGTCGCGCGATTCACTCAAACGCGGCTCGGTGATTTTGACGACGCTTTCGTAATTCATCCGCTGCAGCAATCCGTCCACGCTCTTGAGCAACCGAACCGGATTCTCTTCACGAGCCGTCAGCTTCACGAAAATTTCGGATGCCGCTTCACGCTGCCCGTTGGTGAACAGCAGTTTCGCAAGGCGGAATTCTGATTCGTGACCGGGCGCGATTTTTGACAACTGAGTTTGATACTCGACCGCCGCGGCAATATCCGAACCCGATTCGCACAACTTCGAAAGCTGCTGTAGCAGGTTGGTGTCCCTGGTGTCATCGGTCAGCAAACTTTCCAGTTCGCGTCGTGCGGTTCCATAGTCGCCCGAACTGTTATGAGCCTGTGCGATGCAGATCGTCATTTCGCGACGCAAGGATTCTTCACGGCGATCACGTTCGAGACGTTCCAGAAGTTTGTCGAACTGGTTCTGTTGTTCGTAAAGAGCCGTCAGCTTTTGCACGAGACTTGTTTTGTCGTCGATCTCTTCCGATTTCTCGAACGCTCGCCAATAGACTTCGATCGCTTCGTCGGTACGGAACTCTTCCGCCAGAGCCCGGCCCAGCGACATCGTCAGCGCCGGTTCTGTCGGGTTGATTCGCACGGCTTTTCTTAACGCATCGAGCGCTTTTTCTGATTCGCCGAGCCGATAACAGAGCTGGGAATAGAACTCGTAGTTGTCCGTATTTCCCGGCGCAGAAACGATCAATTCCTTACCCGCAGCAAGGGCTTCGTCGCGGTTTCCAAGCTGAGCTTCCAGGCGAGCGACGTTCATCAGGTGTTCACTGCGAAGTCGTCGATCGATTTCAGCCAGCTTTCTGTTTTCAGCCGCCGCACGACCGTAGTCGCCTGAAGTTTCAGCAACGCGAGCAGACGTCGTCAGGACCGGAATCGACTTTTCATTAACGGCAAGTGCTTTTTCAATCGCTTCGGTTGCCGCCGGCCAATCGCGATCGGCTTCGAGGTATCTGGCCAGAGTATGCCATTGGTCAACGGAGGGTTCCGCATTGTTCTGCGCGATTTCACGCAACCGATCGATCTCTTCCTCAAGCTTGCGATCCGACTGGAAAATCTCGATCCGACTCTTGAGCGCCAGTTCAGATTCTTCTTCGCTTGCGGCAAGTTTTCCAGCCGCAGTGTTGTAGGCAAGCGACTCGTCGAACTTATCATGGCGCATGTGGTATTCAGCTGCTCTCAGTTGCAGCGTGAATTCTTTCGGTTCCAGCTTGCAAGCCAGAGCAATCTTCTCGACTGCTTGCGGCAAGTAACCAAAACTGTTGTAGACTTCCGCCAGCCTCGCCACGTTTTCAGACGTGTTGCGTTTGCCTTCAGCGATCGATTCCCAAATCTTCAGCGCGTCCTCGGATCGCTTGAGAATATGAAAGTACTCACCAAGATATTCACGGTATTGTGCTTCGCCAGGCGCCAACTCAATCGCAGTCTCGTATCGTTCGATCGCTTCTGCCTCGAGTCCCGATTGCCGATAGAGGTCAGCAACCTGCGCGTGGGTGAGCGCATCTTTCGGTCGTGCTTCGACAATGCGACTCCAAATCTTGACTGCCTGCTCGCGCCGTTTCGCTTTTTCAACATTGCGATCCTTCATCACCAGCTTGCCCCAGTCGCGAAGGAAGTCAGGATTCCCGGGAGCCGACTCAACCAACAGCGAATACTGTTTTGATGCTTCGGCGTAACGTTGATCGTTGACCAACTGGTTGATGAAACTTTTTCGCAAGTCCGTCCGTTTCGGCGCCAGTTTGAGCGCCTTCGACATCCATTCGCTGGCTTCTTCAACTCGCGCAGAAGACGCCAAAAAACGTGCCAAACGGGCAATCGCACCAATGTCTTCGGGATTCTTTTCGATCCAATTTTGATAGTAAGTCACCAATCCGTCCTGGTCACCCGATCGAAGAAAGATCTCTTCAATGCGGCGCCGCACGTCGCGGAACAACCAGCCCGTTGGATTCAAATCGGCCAGCAACTTTTCAAGGTCAGCGATGCCTTCGTCGCGCTTGCTCAATCGAATCTTCAACTCGGCAGCTTCGACATTGAAAGTCACCCGGCGATAATCGTCTTTGACCAGAGTCGCAAGTTTCTCATATCGCGGCAGCGCGAGTTTGTATTCGCCCTCTTCGACCATCGTGATGGCGATCTGTTCCTGGACTCGTGCATCATCCGGGAAAATTTTCTCCAGACGATCCCAAACTTTCAGCGCCTCTTCGGTTCGCTGGGCTCTCTGATGAACGCGGCCCAACTGCCGAAAGATCTCCAGCATGTCGGGGCGGCGCGGCTTGCGCTCGATCGCGCGTTCGAAAGCTGCGACTGCTTTTTCCGGCTGTCCGACCAACAGCAAACTCTGACCCATGTAGTAACTCGGCAATGCGTCGTCGGTTCGAAACTCTTCTGCCTTCGCCAACGCATCAACCGCATCGGCATCTTCGCCGCGATGAGATTCAAACATCCCCAACAGCATCCACGCTGTTCCGTCTTTCGGATCCTTCTCCGTTCGATCCCGCAGCCCTTTTAGAAATTCGTCGAGCGTTCCGAATTCGACATGGTGGCCGTACACGCGCTCGAGAGCCGTGCCGCGACGAGGGCTCTTTTCCAAAATTGAAAGGAAGCGTTCAGCGATCTTGATACTTTTGGCTTCTTCGTCAGAAAGTTCGTCTTGCAACGAACCGGCAACCACCAAAGCAGGGTTACAAATGGCGAAGCAATTCGCAGGAGTGGACGAACTGGCAACAAAGCCAGTCAAAACCACAACGAGAGCTGGCAGCAGACAACGAGACTTGGCACGCATGTTTCACCTTGTTCCAGAAGCGAAAGAATTTCAGCACTACTTAATTAAGTAACCAACGCACAATTCAAATGTATTCACAAAGAATCATATTTTTGTTGCATTTGGTTCCCGGCTACTTAACACTGGTAGTCATGTTCAGTCACGGGTGGGAACCGGAACAGTGCGCGCTACCTTACTGTTATGAAGTGTGACTAACTCATATGCAACCTTTTTTGTATGGAATCTGAATGACGATCACCGATGAAACCAGACACCAACTGGAACAGTTCCGCAAAGACTTCGCTCTCCTGAAGTCCGAAATTTCAAAAGTCATCGTTGGGCAAAGCCAAATTCTTGATGACACCATTCTGGCCCTTGTGGCCGGTGGTCACGTGCTACTGGAAGGTGTGCCAGGGCTTGGGAAAACGCTAACCGTTAGAACGCTTGCCGATGCACTCGATCTCGAGTTCTCCAGAATCCAGTTCACTCCCGACCTGATGCCAGCTGACTTGATCGGTACCAACATGGTCCTCGAGTCCGATGATGGTCAAAAGATTTTTCAGTTTCAAAAAGGTCCGCTATTCGCAAACGTTTTGCTGGCAGACGAAATCAACCGGGCCACGCCCAAAACACAGTCCGCACTGCTCGAAGCGATGCAGGAACATTCCGTCACCGTTGGTGGCACAACGCACATTCTTGATGAACCGTTTTTCGTTTTGGCGACGCAAAATCCGCTGGAGATGGAAGGCACCTATCCGCTGCCCGAAGCTCAACTGGATCGCTTCTTCTGCAAGCTGCTGGTGAAGTATCCAAGTGCCAAAGAAATCGAATCGATTCTTGATCGCACCACCGAATCGCAAAACAACGCCGCATCGGCGGTACTCAATGGCCAGCGCATTCGTGAGATGTCAGCCATCGCACGGACGATTCCGATTTCCGATGAAGTCCGACGCTATGGGATTGCTCTGGTTCTGGCGACCCATCCCGATCACGAACTCGTCGCCGAACCCACCAAAAAGTTCGTGCGTTTTGGTGCCAGTCCGCGTGGGATTCAGGCTTTGATCCTTGGTGCGAAAATTCGCGCGATCCTGGACGAACGCTTTCACGTCGCACGCGAAGACCTCAAAGCGATGGCCAAGCCCGTTCTGCGACATCGACTGATCCTGAACTTCGAAGGACAGGCCGAAGGCGTCAGCACTGACGATGTGATTGATCAGATTCTGGAGCACGTTCGCGAAGACGCTCTCGAAGCGGTCGCGGTCTAACGGACCAGCATTGATTGACCAACTTTTTGCACCAAGTTTTCTATCGCTAACGAATGCTGTTTCCTCCTGACTTCCTGACTCGACTCGAATACCTTTCGATCCTTTCGAAACGCGTGTTCCGTGGCCAACTTTTGGCTCAACGACGAACCGTGCAAATGGGTTCCGGCATCGAGTTCTCGGATCACCGCGAGTATTCGCCAGGCGATGACTTTCGTTATCTCGACTGGAACATTTACGCGCGGCACGGTGACTTGCTGCTGAAACGTTTTCAGGAAGAGCAGGACTTGCACGTTTATCTGATGCTCGATTGTTCGAAGAGCATGGGCTTTGGAAATCCTGCCAAGTTTGATTTGGCTCGACAAGTCGTCGCGGCTTTGGCCTACATCGCGCTGGCCGATCTTGATCGCATCAACGTGATGGCTTTTTCTGACACGATCATCGACGAGTTTCCTTTGACTCGCGGCAAGGCTCGCATTTTGCCGTTGATGAAGTTTCTCGAAAGCCTGGAAGTCACCGGCGAAAACACCAGCATCTCTCGCGGCGTTCAGGGGCTCGTTCATCGCAGTGGTCGATCAGGAATGACGGTCGTCGTTAGTGACCTGTTCGACGAATCAGGTTTTCAAAGCGGACTCGATCAACTTCGTTACCGGCGTTACGACGGGCATGTCGTTCAACTTTACGACCGTAAGGAAATGAACCCTCCGATGCTTGGCGACGTCGAAATGATTGACGTCGAAACAGAATCTGATCGCAAAGTAACCGTCACCGAAAAGAACATTCGCCAATACAAGAAGCTGTTCGAAGAACATCAATCATCGGTGCGCGAATACTGTCGCAACTATGGCATGGGCTGCACACAAACGCCGTCCCACGTTCCGTTCGATGATCTGGTGATGAATATGATGATGCGAGCAGCAGGGCATGCTGCGGCTCAGACGGGAGCGAAAGGATAGCATGTCACTCGCTCTACCATCTGCACTTGCATTCGCGTTGATCGCGCTTCCGATCATCGTGTTTTACATTTTGAAAGTTCGCCTGCGCCAGGTTCCCGTTTCGACGAACATGTTCTGGAAACAGATCTTCGACGAAAAGCCGCCTCGATCGATTTGGCAAAAATTC
>CAYUNP010000177.1:0-3247 GCA_964446085.1 uncultured Pirellulaceae bacterium | reverse complement strand
AATGAACTCAATGCACTGACGGTCGACGACAATGCGTGGGCGATCCTGCCAGAACAAAAAGTTCAAAACGTTTTGATCGTCACCGAAGGAAACCTGTTCCTGCGAAAAGTCTTCGAAGCCAATCCGCTGGTCAACGTCACGACCGTTGTTGAATTTCCGGAAACGTGGCCCAAGGATACTTTGATCGTGCTGCATCAACGCGTGCCCAAAGTCCTTCCGCCTGGCGATGTCTTTGTTGTCGATCCGATCGAAGATTGCGACCAATGGACGATTGGCGAAATGATTGAAAATCCAATCGTCACTGAAATCGACACAAAGTCTGACTTGATGACGCATGTGCGACTCGACAACGTGGTTCTGCCCGAAGCTCGCAGCATTGAATTCAAAAACAAGCCAAAGATTCTCGCCGGAACCATTTCCGAAGAAGCGGTCTACACTCAAATTCAACGCACCGGCGGCAAGTGTTTGTTGCTCAGCGTTGATCTGGATCAATCAGATCTCGCGTTCCGCACCACGTTTCCGATCATGGTCACCAACGCACTCAACTGGTTCGTCGAATCTTCAGGCGATCTTCGCGAAAGTTCGGCGACCGGCACGCTTGTTTCGTGGACTGCGGACCCTCAAGAACTCAAAGGCAAATCGCTGATCCTTCAGGACCCAAATGAAACCGAATCAACCATCGCAACTTTCCAGGCGACCGGTCCACAGTCGCGATCCACAAACGACACACTGACACTCGGCCCGTTTGAATCCAGTGGCGTTTGGGCGCTCGGACAGCAGGGACCACCAACATCAATGAAAGCCAGTGACAAACCGCCCATCGAATTGATCACCAACTTCGCCGTCAACATCGCCAGCGAACGGGAAACCGATTTGCGACCCACCGAATCGATGTTGGACAGATCCACCGAAACAACTTCACTCTCCGGCTGGTTTGGCAAACCCGTTTGGTACTACCTGATTTTGACTGCCGCCGTGCTGTTCGTTGTCGAATGGCTGTTACATCAACGAAGAGTTTTATCCTGAAAAAGGTGGCATAGGCCTCTGGCCTGTGAACTGCATGTCACCTCAATAAACACATGATTCCGTTTGAAATAACTCGACCCTGGGCACTGGCCATCCTTCTGGTTGCGCTACCGCTGTTGGTTTTGTTCTTCGTTCGGTCACTGAGCGACTTTCCAACATTTCAGCGCAAGCTTTCGCTCGGCATCCGCGGCTTGATCGTCCTGCTGTTGACGCTGGCCCTGGCCGGATTTGCGTGGCTGCAAAAAACAGACGAACAGTATTTCGTTTTCCTGATCGACCAAAGCACCAGCATCAGCGAAAACGGCCGACAGAAACTCGACGAAGTCCTGACCGCCGCAAAAGAAACCGTCGGTGAAAACAAAGTTGCTTTTTTGCCGTTCGCGTCAACGCCCGGCGCTGTGCAGCAACAATTCGGCGAAGAGAAAAAAGAAGAAATCAAATCCACTGAAACAGCAGCCAAGCCGGATTCAGAACAAGATCCAGATTCAGAGTCTGAAGCAGATTCAGAGTCGGATCCAGAATCCAAACCGGATGAAGTTAAAATCGCGTCCTCGGAAGAACTGGCCGAACAAAAAGAACAGAAGCAATTCCGCGACGGCACCAACATCGCTGCAGCGATCGAAGCGGCTGCCGGATATCTGCCGCCCGGCTACGTGCCACGGATCGTATTGCTGAGCGATGGAAACGAAACTCAGGGTGACGCTTTGGCGGCTGCATCGCAGAGCCGTGTTCCCGTTTCCACGATGCCGCTACCGCCGCGATCGGAACAGGAAGTGCAACTTTCAGCTGTCAACGTGCCGGCCGAAGTTCGTGAAGGCGAACCGTTTATGGTCGAAGTTGTCGTGCAGTCGAACCACGACGACGAAGGCATGATCGAAGTCTTCCGCGGCGATCACAAAGTCATCTCGGAAAAGAAAAAACTCAAGACCGGTGAAAACCGTTTCCAGTTCCAACAGTCGATCGAACGAGAGCGGCTTGCTGCCTACACCGTTCGGATTTCCAAGCTCGCCGAAGACACGCTGCTGGACAACAACATCGAATCGGGACTCGTTTACGCTGCCGGAAAACCGCGTGTGCTGATCATCGAAAGCGATCCAAACCTGATCCGCGATCTGGCCTACGCACTTGAAGAAGAAGGCATCCAGTCCGACGTTCGTCCAGTGCAAGGCATGCCGGAATCGCTTGCCGATTTGCAAAACTACGAACTGATGATCGTGTCCAACGTTCCGGCAACGAAACTTTCCCAACAACAAATGGACATCACCCGCACCTGGGTTCAGGAACTCGGCGGCGGCTTCATCATGCTTGGTGGCGATCAATCTTTCGGGCTCGGTGGATACTACAAAAGTTCACTGGAAGAAATCCTGCCCGTTCGCAGCGACTTTGAAAAAGAGAAAGAGAATCCGTCACTGGGAATGGTGTTGGTGATCGACAAATCGGGTTCGATGGACGGCGAGCCAATCGAAATGGCCAAGTCGGCGGCCCGCAGTGCGGTCGAACTGCTCGGCAAACGGGACTACGTCGGTGTGATCGCATTCGACGGCGAATCATTCGTCATCAGCGAAATGCAATCGGCCAGGAACAAAGGAAAGATCAGCGACGAGATCGCTCGCATCGACGCCGGTGGCGGAACGGTGATGTATCCAGCGATGGAACTGGCATATGAGATGCTGTCGGCGACTTCTGCGAAATTGAAACACTGCATCGTCCTTACCGATGGTGTCTCATCGCCGGGTGACTTCGAAGGCCTCACGCAAACCATGGTCTCGTCGAAGATGACGGTCTCGACCGTTGCCGCCGGTGATGGAGCGGACATCGATCTACTGGAAGCGATCGCACGTGTGGGCAAGGGACGACACTATCACACCACTGATCCTTCACAGGTTCCGCAGATCTTCGCCAAGGAAACCGTCACCGCGAGTAAGTCGGCGATCGATGAACAACCGTTTTTGCCGCAAGTCATTCGAGCGACTCACGCGCTGGCTGACATCGACATGGAGTCCGCGCCGTTTCTGTTGGGCTACGTGATGACACGCCCCAAGCCAACCTGCGAAGTCATTCTTTCAACCGAGAAAGGTGACCCGTTGCTCGCCTGGTGGAGATACGGATTGGGCATGACAGCAGCTTTCACCAGCGACGCAAAGAATCGTTGGTCGGCTGAGTGGATGACATGGGAAGGGTTTGGAAAGTTCTGGACTCAGGTGATCCGCCACACGATGCG
>CAYUNP010000176.1:9996-10814 GCA_964446085.1 uncultured Pirellulaceae bacterium | reverse complement strand
AGAACGAACATCGAGTCTATGACCGCGCGGGAGAGACATGTCCTTCCTGCGGAAAGGGCAGCATTTTGCGAATCGTTCAGGCGCAGCGATCTACGTTTTTCTGTAAGGGGTGCCAGAAGAAGCGTTAGCTTCCAGAATCTCGCCCGTGCTGTTTTACAGATAGCGGTATCTTCAGCGAACAGAACGACGGCGCCTTGGGCCGAACATCGCCCCAACGGCCAATGCAAACAACGTGATCGATGAAGGCTCGGGAACGCCAGTAATCGTGAGCGTGATATCCCCCTCTGTTCCCTTGCCGAGGTTGTCAGCATCTCCATTGTTCGCTGCTGTGAATTCACCCGGCACAAATTGGCTGATCGAAACCCCTGAGAATGTCGCCGATCCGCTTACTTTGTATTCGTCTGCGTCGTTTGTGTCCATGTCGCCGTCGTCGTCGGCATCCTCAAAATCGTTACCGAATGAATCGTTTGTGAAGTCAAAGTTGAATGCCAGGTCGTCTCCAGCACCACCTTCGGCCAAAACAATAGAGGTCACCGTGAAATCAACATTCGGCGATGCTGTTGTGTTCGTTAATACCAAGTCACCTGAAATGTTGATTCTACTGTCTGCGCTGTCTGCGGACAAATTGAAGATGTTCCCAAAATTCAGGAAATCCAAATCTGTCCCAACGTTACCTGAATCGGCTACTGTTCCACTTCCATGCCACGAAATCTCAACGCTGTTAGCGTCTCCGCTGATAGTGATCGCGATCCCGGCTTCACAGTTGCCCGCTGATAAACCAACAAGCATGGCGGCAAGAAAAAACAGATTCTTCATGG
>CAYUNP010000176.1:0-9896 GCA_964446085.1 uncultured Pirellulaceae bacterium | reverse complement strand
AAGGGACTCTCAAGGAAGGGACTCTCAAGGAAGGGACTCTCAAGGAAGGGACTCTCAAGGAAGGGACTCTTGGCGGTTAGTCTGTAGGCCAGATTTTAGTTACTTTAGTACTGGTTTCAATTGGAGATTCGGTGGCAAAAATCGCCTCCAAGCCATCACTTAACGTCTTTTATACTGTGTTTCTCGTGGATTTCCGCCAGATCAGGCCGTTCAATCGCTCGGTAACATAGAGCCAACTTCATATGAATTTCATCTTTTGACTGGTGCTTTGACAGCGCTTTTTCGAAATTCGTAATCGCCGCGTCATACTTCTTGCACTTCAGGAGCACGGTGCCGTAGGTATCCAGATACTCCGCGTTGTCAGGTGATTGACTGACGGCAGTGCTGGCGAGTTCAAGCGCCCGATCGAGATCAGGTTTCTTTTTGTGAGCCAGAACCCAGGCGAGGTTGTTGATCACAACCACGAAACGATCGTCCAGCTTGTAGGCCTTTTCGAGATGCCATTCGGCTTTAACATTTTCTCCAGCAGCAAACAGAAGATTACTCAATGCGAAATGTGCCATCGCCGATGGATCGTCACTTGCAATCTGGGACAGCAACACTTCCCGAATAGAATCTCTTTCCTCAGAGGAGGCATCCGCCAAAAACAGATTGGTCAAACGATCGTAAGCCACCGAATAATTGGCGTCGGCTTCGATCGCTTTTTGTAGAAACGAAAACTCGCGGGAAAAATCCCGAGGCGCTTTCTTTGACGCATCGTCGTACCGTGCAACGTAAAACCCAGCCATCGAATTCCTGAGCTTGTTGTCGGGTTGCAGTTTCATGCCTCGCAACAAAAGCTGTTCCGCAAGTTCATGGTCCTGTCGTCTGGTAAGCACCTTTGCAAGGTTCAATCGACTGTCAGTGTCCAGAGGATCTTTTTCCAGGCGGGCCTGGAACTCCAGTTTCGCTTCACGCAAAGCCTTTTCACGATAGGAAAATTTTCGTTCACGCTCAGCAATGTCGGCAACTGAAAACCAGAACTGAGGATGTGACTGAGCTGCGTCTGCCAACCTGGCCAAAGCGTTTTCGATGTCATCAATGCCCAAATAATAGGCTGCCCAGGCTTGACTGATTTCCTGTGATTCGTTGGAGCAACAATCCAAATGTCTTTTGAGTCGCTTTAACAGTTCCGGGTCGTCTGACTTCCCGATCTGCTGAGCGCAGTTCAGGGCTTTGACTTTATGGGCATTGGGAAAGCCAACAGGTCCTTCGTCAGGAGCCAGCCTGTCCAGGATTTGCGCAGCCTGTTCGTTTTGGCCCGTCCTGGCGAAAACTCCAACAAGCGCCAACTGATCGGTGGGTGACAGTTCGCCATCATCAAGCATGCGAGTGAAGTAAGTTTTGGCGAGCGGAAAATTACCCGCCTGAATTGCACTGTAAGCTCCCTGTCGGTATCGACTTTCAATGCTTGTCCGGCCAAGCCACATTTGAACGGATACGAATCCGAGAAAACCCAACGCCAACGCGGCCGGTGCCAGGAAGAGCAAATCGCTTCGCTTTGCGTTTAACAATGACCGCATCACGACAAACGGCGATTTTAAAAGCAAAATCGGTAAACCAACGCCCCAGCCAAAAGCCCTTCTCAACCATCGCCCAACTTTCGACCCCAATCCGAATTCGTGGTCGGAATCATCCTGGCCGTCGTCAGAAGTAGGATCGAAAGAGAAGAGCCATTCGAAAGGTAGAAACAGAGCGCGGACCGGAAACAGCACAATCGAGCCAACGATCTGCAGGATCGAACCCATCATTTCCACGAATCTGCTAATTTGAGTTCCCTTTCACAGGTGCTATGGCCAAGCGGAATCGATGACTTTTCGGTTTCGGCCTTCCATCCAATTTAGTCAAGAAAGTGGAGCCATGCACTACTCGGATTTGACGATTGTCTCATTCTGGAGCCAGGACAAACCGTTCTGTGGCCAAAAGCGACTTGCACACCTGGTAGTAGAGTTGTTTCAGTTCGTCCATTTCCAGATCTGAAATCTCACGTTGATTGACATGTAAAATCTGAATCTGCGATACGGGCTGTTGCACCCCCTGACCGATTCCATTTTCAGGTTGATTCAAACCCAGTACCAGCCCCGTGTTTTTGAGAGCGCTACTTGTTCGTGAAACAGCCTCACTCCGAAGCGTCTGTTTTCCGTTGCGGCCAAAGGCAGCGAACATCACGGCGCCGTGTTCACTTCTCTTCTTCATTGACAGGGTGGACAGGGCCGGGGCAGATTCTGCGCCCTGGGGAGACGCCGTGTCGTAGGCAGATCTCAGATTCCAGCCAAGTCCGTGATAACATACAGACAGATCATGGAATGCCCGATAGGGACCGTCCAGCGAGACAACACAGGTGCGGTTATTCTTTTGCAACGTCCACAGAAATGAACTTGGCGCCAACAAGCTTGTTTCTGGTCGTATCTTGTGATCAAAACTGACCACTTTCCAGTCATTGATCTGTTCCGGCAAGGCACTTGAGTCCAGGCGGATCAAATCACCTTTTTTGAATGCAACGGGACGGTAAGTTTGCTGTGCATAGGCAAGCCTGACAAGGAATAGCAGGACCAGCGCGAAGTAAATCATGGCGACCCGGTTCACGATGTTTCCTGGTCGCTGTAACGCAGGCTCCACAATCGATTCCGGGGAATTCACGACACCCTCGATAACGGAAGCTGGCTCAAGATCAGCCTGAATGTCGTTGCGGCTACCGAACGCATCAATTGCACGATTGGTGCTCAGTGCCAAAGCAATGATCAAACAGAAGACACCCATTCCCAGGAACTCGTGGTAGGCGCCTGAGCCAATTGTTTCGGTCCAATTATCTGAAACATAAACCACAATTGCCACACGGATGGCATTTCCAAAGAGCACCCAAAAGACGACCTGAATCCAGTTGAACCCATGTCGCCACAAGGGATACCGGTTGGCAACGCCAAAGGCTGAGATTGCGGCGATCGAAGAAAACAACGACCGGATTCCACTGCAGGCTTCTTCCGTGAAAAACTGTTTCTTCGCCGTAACAAGTGTTAGTCCATCGCGAAAATGCACTTGCCCAAGACTGTCCAGAATCCAACTCGCCAGGCCACTGGCCATGAATTGCATCCGATTGACCAGAATCGAATCAAGATTCCACGGAAATGGCATCGCCAGGAGCATCAAGAGCCACGCTGGCAATGTCGTCATGAATCCCTTCAATCCAAATCGCCCCAGAATCCAGGACGCGAGTAGTAGCATCAACGAGGGAACGACCAGAAATGATGATTGAACCAGAGCTGCCGAACCCAGCACCAGCCCACCGAGAACCAGGCAAACCAGTGATGCCGTTGTCGCACGGGCATCAACGGCCGGATGCTGTGCTACAAGGAGATTGTGCCAAATGCCATGTTTCGAACTGCCCGGTCTGTCGCGATTCGATTTTGTGAACCCGACCAGCCGTTCAACGAGGAGCCAGCAGACAACCGCGATCAGCAGCGGAAAGAACTGATAGTGTCCCTTGTTCCAGTTGATATGGACGTAGCCAATCAAGAGCGGGACATGCGCGACCAGTGCCAGACAGTAAACCGAATTTGAAAGTCGCATGTTCATCATGTAGCGTTTTGTGTCACGCGATCAGGATTCATCAATCTCAAAGTTCACGCGAGTCCGTGGATGTGTGTCGGCGCTGCTGACTGGCCAAGCCCGCGCCGCCTTCAAGGATACCAAGACGGAAAAACAACGGAATGCAAAACAGGGGACTTAATTGCAAGTTAGGTTTATTTCTCCTTGTCGCGTTTTTCGAGGAATACTTCCCCTGCTTTAATCATCGTTCCTTCCGCAATGGAAGCACCGGGGCCAACAAACGCGCAGGCGGCAATCCAGGAATGCGATCCGATCGAAATCGGCCGAGCGATCAGATCAAACGTCTCTTTGGAAAAGTTGTGCGATCCTGTGCAGAGAAAAGCTCTTTGCGAAATGCAGCAATGGTCCCCGATTGAAACGGGTGCCAAACTCAGGATCGTGACGTCTTCCCCGATCCAGCAATGATCACCCACGGTCAATCGCCAGGGATAGGTGACATTGACTCCGGGCCGAATGATCACCCCTTTTCCAATTCTGGCGCCGAAGAGACGCAACCCCAATGCGCGCGCCCCGGAAGGGAGAGGGAAATGAAGTTGCAGCAGGAACGCTTTGGTGACCATCCAGATCACTTCTTTCAATCGTCCTGCACCACGATCAAAGTCGCGGTTGTCAAATTTGTCGAGGCGAATGGGTTGACTGGAACGCAATGTCGGATCATTCAATTTCATTTGCCTTCTTCGCGTAAATTTTCGCGTTCGTTAGATCTCCGATTTGACTGTAAGCAAATGATAGTCTTTCACAGATAAGCTTGTCATGGCCACTGCCTGGTTGTAACGCAGTTTTCAGTTCTTCAATCGCATTCTCGGGCAGTTCCTGGAGCAACATGATTTCTGCTTTGCGGATTCGATTCATTCTGTTTTCAGGTGACGCCTTGCAGCATTCAGCAACCAGGACATTTGCCCAATCGAAATCAGGCGATTGACTTCCAGCGAACGACATCGCCAGATTTCTTGCCAGCAATTCGAATTGCGTATCCATGTTTCGAGCTTGTTGAAGGTGCCATTTCCAATCCGATTCGTTCTCTTCTTGCCAGTATTGAAAAGCGAGACAAATATGAGCCAATCCTGTCGATGATTCGCCCGTCACGATTTCCAGCAGTTGGGATTTAAGTTGTTGCTGCGCAGTGCGTTCATCACCGCGACAAAGCTCCACGAGAGCATCGAAAACAGACTTGTTTTGTTGGTCGATAATCAGCGCACGCAACAACAGTTCAAGTTTCTCAGGCGCAGAGACCAGGTCCTGTCGGGATCGCCATACCAGGAAGTCGCTTGCTGTACGAACCCAACCCGGTGTTTTGAAGATCTGAAGACCGTCGAAAATAACGGATTCGGCAGCGTCATGGTTTTTCAGTTCCATCAGCGTCTTGCCAAGCGAAAGGCGGGACGCTTCGTCCAAAGAATCCCGATTCAATTGTTCCTGAAACTGATCCCGCGCCTTGTGCAATGCATCAATGCTCTCGGATTGCCTGTCGAGTTGTAGGCAAATTTCCGAAAGCGAAAAATAAAGCTGTGGAAACATGGTGGCGGCATTGTTCAAGTAGCGAATCGCTTCTTCAGGCTGGTTGCTGCAAATGTAATACCGCGCCCATGCCTGATCCGTTTGGGGGCCTGGGCTTGCATGTTCAAGATGCCAATGTAAGCGAGCAAGTGCATCCGCATCGGGAGATGACTCGTCGATCAGATTTGACAAATGAACTGCTTGTGTCCTGTGAGCAACTGAAAAGCCTTTCGTTTTCTCAGGAGCAAGTTGTTCCAACAGTTCACTTGCCCGTTTTTCTTCCCCCGACATTCGCAGGACGACTGCCCAGTCGTGAGTCATTTCATCTGACATATTGCCCTGCTCGGCGATTCGCTCAAAGTAGCGTTTTGCCAGCGACAAATCCTGTTTTTCAATGGCTCGACGTGCACCCAGGAAATAGAGCCTTTCTGTTGTGTCGGACGTAAACACGACGCGGTATCCAATAAACAGAAGAAGTCCGAGCGTCAGCACAGAAGGCAAAACGACCAGAATTTCCGTGATCTTTCTGGCTCTCAGAGTTGCCAGTGCACCATTGAAAACGAATGCCGCCAGGCGGATGGGTGACAACAGAAGTTTTTTGACCCTGCCCTCTTCAATATTTGCTTTAGCGTCGTCGCCGCCAATGTGAAAAAGCCCAATCCCCAGTGAAAAAATGTTCGCCAAAATGCGCAGCGGAGCCGTGGCGAATTCGGTGGCCTTGCTTATCGCATTCGCTATCCTTTGCTTATTTTGCATCAGCCTGCTCCTGATGATGTGCCGCGAGTTCAGCCCTATCGAGCTTTTGGTAGATGTCCGCCATCTTTTGATGAATTTCTTTCCTGTTACTCGCTGTCGGAAGAGCTTTTTGGAATTCTGCCAAAGCAACTGGGAACTGTTCCTGCTTCATCAATATGGTCGCCAGCGTATCACGAAATCGGCCGTCATCGGGATTGTTTTCTACCACCTGAGATGCAAGTGCAAATGCCCGATCGAGTTCCGGTGGATCTGAATGAGCCAGGATCCAGGCGAGGTTGTTTCCCACCACTGAAAACCTGGAATTCGCCTTGAATGCCTGCTCCATGTGCAATTGAGACTCAGTGAAATTGCCGTCAACCCAATATATGTTGCTTAACGAGAAATGGGCCAGAGCCGTTGACTCATCGTCCTCCAGGATCTCACGAAGCATCGCCGTAATGTTGCTTTTTCCCTTTGCGTCGTCAGTGACGCGGTAGAGCCGAATCAAAGCCTGATAGGTTGGTAAGTGATTGGCATCGTAACTCAGTGATTTTTGCAACAGGTCAAATGCTTCACGCGAAAACGTTTCATCCGTCGTATTCCCGTTGTTGGGTTTTTGTCCGTAAAGTGAAACGTAAAATCCAGCGCAAGCGGACCGAAGTGCAGGTTCGTTCGCAATCTCTATTCCATTCAACAGGACGCTTTCTGCCAGATCGTAACGCTCAAGATCAAATAGAATTCGTGAATAGGAAATTCGATGATCAACGTTTGAGGCGTCTCCGTCTACAAGTTTCGCGTAAGCGGTTGCGGCGCGTTTGAGCGTTTCGATTCGTTCGAATTCGTTACCCTGCTTTCGATAGATATCAGCCAACAGAAGCAAATACGCTGGATTGCTGTTGGCGGCAGATTTCAAATGTGACGTCGCTTCGGCCAGGTTGTTGGTCGCCAGATAATACTCGTACCAGACGCGATGAATCTCCGTCGGAACGTCGTTTCCACTACAGGACAGGTGCCAGCGCAATGTATTTAGCACACTTGCATTTCGAATTTGTTCGGTCCGTATTTTCTCTACGATACTGACGGCCATTGCTTGATGAGCTGCCGCGTATCCCGGAGTTCCGCCTGGTCCCGGAGCCAGACTTTTCATGATTTCCGTCGACTTTTCTGTGTTTCCGATCCGAGCGTGCGAGATGGCGCAACTCAATTTTTCGGAATCGTAAGCATTGCCAATCGTTATCAGTTCATCAAATTGAGTTGCTGCCAATTCAAAGCTCTGATTTTGAAAAGAATTCGCAGCAAGTTTTCGCAATTCAATTTCTCGGGCAGAAACTGAACCGGTGCCGAACAAAGAGCCATTGAATGTCCCAATCGCAACCACAGAAAGCACAGCCAGGCCCGCGCATGACCACAAAACCGTTTTTCGATTTCCCTGAATCAAGCCCGCGATCAGATCCAGAGGGGACATGAGGATGCGGAGTACCAGTGAAAACAGTGCGAAGCAAATTGTTACCGGTAGCATCAACAGGTGCTTCCGTGATTTGACCGCATCGTTCCCCGCAGCATCGCGATGAGACAGCGCCCTTGATACATCTTCAAATGGGCTCCGAACCAGTTGCCCCAGCCACTGGGAGAACGCCAGAAAATTTGTAGAGATCTCGCGCAGCGAATTCGAGATCAACCTTGCTGTTCTTTTTATTGGATTCATTGATTGAGCGTGCGTGAGATCGTCACGGTGAGTTAGCGTCCTGGTTGGCGAAGCGAGGGCTCTTCAGAAGTTTCTCGCGGGTTAACACAAACAGATTTTCCAGATCATCAACCTGTTGATCTGCGTCTTCCGAATTGGCGAACAACTGAATCTGGGAGATTGGAAGCGAACCATCTGAGAGTCTTGACTCTTTGGCAGATGCCGTCGTCCCCAACGCCAGGTGAATGTTCTCCATCACTGATCTCCATCGACCACCAACAAAAAACGATTCGTCAGGCAGGACCAAATTGCCTCTTCGGTCAAACGCGGTGAAAAGTACGATTCCACGGAGATTCTTTTTTTGCATCGTCAGCATCGATCTGTCACCCGGCAATTCACGCTCGGTGCCGTAGTCGTGAGTGCATGAGGTGACCCATCCCAACCCGTCGTAGCACGTGTTGAGGTTGTGAAACCTGTAGTAGGGACTGTCCAGCGAGATCGTTACTTCGGTTGCGGCTTTTTCATACGTCCATAAAAAAGATTCAGGAGCAAGAAGAGAGTGTTCGTTGCGAACTTTGTGTTCAAAACCGACTCGCCGCCAGCCATTAATCTCTGCGGGCAAATCATCGATCTCCAACACGGTCAGTTGATTGCCTGAAAACGTTTGCTGACGCAGGTGGTCTTTCGAGAGTTTCGCGTACGTTAAGCGTCCCGAAAATAGAGTGACAGCGATGAACACAATTGCGATGGCGATCCCCAGTTGCCCGGAACGTTTCGTGTTAGTCTGCGATTCTTCCGGGGGCAACTGATCAAGAGGTGATACCGGTAGATCTCCAATGGCTTCAGAAGTGGTGGTCGAAAACAGATTCAGGGCTTGATCGGTGCTCATGGATAGAGCGAATATCAGCAGAAACGAACCGAAACCCAACAGCTCGTGAGCCGGTCCCGTCGCAATCGAATCTGTCCAGTTGTCTGAGATATAAACGACGGCCGCAATTCGCAATGCGTTGCCAACGATTACCCAAAACGTTGTCTGAACCAGATTGAATACCAAACGCCACCAGGGATAGCGAACATAAACTCCAAAAACCGAAATTGCGGCGATCGAAGAAAATAGCGAACGGACTCCACTGCAGGCTTCTTCCGCAAAGAACTGTTTCTTTTCAGTGATCAGCACAACGCCTTCACGAAAATGCAGCAACCGCGCCGAATCCAGTACCCAGCTGGCCAACTGGCTCGCCAGAAACTGCAATTTGTTAATCAGTACCAGATCGATGCCGCCAGGAAGCGGAAATACAAACAACAGCAGTAGCCAGGCGGGCGCAGAAACCAGGCAGCCTTTGAGCCCAAAACGATCATGAATCAGAACAATCAATAACAACAAAAAGGACAGCATCCAGATGGTTGACGAGTAAAAAAGAACTGCTGCCACCAAAAGAAGGACGTTCAAGCCCAGCAAGAAATAGCTGACCATCGGTCGATGGCAATTCGATTTCAAACCAGAGACGCGTTCGTAGAACAGCCAGCCAACGACCGCAAACAGGAAGGGGAAAAACTGATAGTGCCCCGTCCGCCACATGCGCAGGGAGTATTCAACTCCCATTGGTAAATGAGCAAGCAGCGCTACAGTGGCCAGCCAGTCAAATTTGAATTTGCTTTCTTCGCCAGATTTCATGTGGAGTAGTTTTGATCCCATTCAACAACTTTGTTGTCCCCGCCCCAAGGCGAAACTGCTCTGGTACCCATTATACTGTCGTGTCGCCGCTCTCTAAGTAATTTCCATGTTCAACTGGATGGAACATTACGATTGAGTAACAACACATTCCGGTTGTTCGCTTTGCTTTGAAAGCCATCGGTAGACGGCTTTCAGTTTGTCACTGACAGCGTCCCAGGTAAATTGATCCTGTACCAGACACCGGCCATTTCGTCCCATAACCGTTCGTTCAGCGGGACTCATCCGAGCCAACTGATTCAGTGCATCAAAGACGCTTTCGACGTCCGCTTGGCACTCGATGCAGGCGCTGTTTGCGGACCCTTCGGGGATGTTGCAATGCGGAGTCATGATCACAGGCAATTCGTAGGACCAGGCTTCAAGGATCGTCATCGGCATCCCTTCGCTAAAGGAGGGCAGGATAAATCCGGCAGCACCGAGAAAGGCATCGCGTTTCTGTTCACCAAACAGCGGCCCTGCCATCTCAACCGAATTCTCCAATCCGGCAGATTTCACTTTCTCTTTCAATTTGGCGACATAGCCTTCGTCACCCCAGCCAACGACTTTTAACAGGTGGTCCCCGTTATTTTCGTTGGTGAACTGTTTCCAGGCATCGAACAGGAC
>CAYUNP010000175.1:0-10836 GCA_964446085.1 uncultured Pirellulaceae bacterium | reverse complement strand
ACACAACGGGATTACTTGGTTCGTTTCGGGCGCGGCACTTTTGCCTTGCGTCTCCGGCCGCCTTCCTGCGTTCGTTTGCGATTGGCGGCGTCTATTTCCTGTACTTCCGTCAAAGCCTTGCTAATTGAATCGTGAAGACGTGTGACTTGATCGCGAAGGGGTGCAGCCCATTCGAAATCGAGCGACTCGGCGGCTTCCAACATCTCTTTTTCCAAAGCCCTGATGTATGCTTCGGTAACGTATACGTCTTCGTCAGTCTTCCAACCGCTTCATTGGCTTTGCGGTTGAAGTACCCCATTAATTTGATCCAGTGTTATGGGAGTGAGGGTTAGGTAAAACTCACTGCAGGTGCGCGGCAGTTTTCTGGGGTCGGGCCAGCGAGAGAGCTGTGTGGCCTTCGATGGCTGTACAACCACTCAATTGAAAGCACATGTTACCAAGAGATTGGTTTTCTATCGGTTCCATGTTTGGTATGGATGCGAAGTTCTGGTTGTGTCATCGATGACGCGAAGAGGAGTCTCGACTTTGCGTTGTCGTCTTCCGGGAGATCCGCTGAGAAAACGGCATGACATTCCGCAATGGATGTTTTTGGAAAAAAAGGGGACGCAAATGCTGAATGAATGCCAACGATCGAAATATTCGCCGTTATTCGATCAGCTTAATAATGGGATCCAAGCGCTGACTGCGTATTGCACGAAACTCTTGTTCGATCAACTGGCTCTTAGGGTTAATCAGCAAGGACTCCGATGGTGAACCTTGGTTTCGGCAAATTACTGATTCGACTCCGGCGAGATTTTGTCAACAGCTTTGACCTTCTCTTCATCTGTCCTGTGAACCAATATCGAAAAGTTGAATTCTTCACCAGAATTGTATCTCCAAGCGTCAATCCCTTTCCGTGTTCGACGAACAGAAGCTTTTTCAGATGCATGTTCAATAGCAGAGAAAATGGCCAGCTCATGCGATCTCCAATTCTGCTATGTAAGAAGTGGCTTCATATATCGGCCGGTTACGGAAGTATCATTCGTCGCGATTTCTTCAGGCGTTCCAGTCGCTACAACCTGGCCGCCTTCTTCCGCAGCTCCCGGCCCAAGATCGATGATCCAGTCAGCGTGCTTGATAAAGTTCAAATTGTGCTCCACCACGATCATCGAATGACCGACTGAAATTAAACTGTTGAAGCAGTCCAGCAATCGAATGATGTCGTGTGGATGCAAACCTGTGGTGGGTTGATCCATCAGGAACAGGACGCGGCGATTCTTTGCTGAATTCAAATAGTGTGCCATCTTGAGTCGCTGTGACTCGCCAGAGGAAAGCGTGTTCGCCGGTTGGCCCAACTGAATGTACTCCAGGCCGACATCAATGAGCGCTTTCAGCTTCGTTTGCACCGCTGGGTGCCCGCGAAAGAAAGGAAACGCCTGGCGAACGGTCATCGACAAAACCTGGGCGATGTTGCGATCGCGATAGCGAACCGAAAGGACGTCCTCGCGATAGCGGGTTCCATTGCATTGGTCGCAAGTAACCCAGATGTCAGCCATGAACTGCATATTGAGCGAAAGCTGTCCGTCGCCACGACACTTTTCACATCGGCCTCCAGCAACGTTAAAGCTGAACTTTCCGGGTCCGAAATTCTGTCGACTGGCATCCGGTGTATCCGCGAAACAGTTGCGGATCTCCGAAAATGCTTTGACGTAAGTCACTGGATTGCTGCGGGAAGATTTTCCAATCGGAGACGCATCGACCAGGACCACTTCACTGACCCAGTCCGCGCCGTGGATTTCTTCATAGGGCAATGTTCCAACGATGTCCGTGTCAAACTTTTTACTGACGGCACCAAACAGCGTATTCTGCACCAACGATGTCTTTCCCGCACCACTGACGCCAGTGACCGCACACAGAACACCCAACGGAAACTCGACGTTGATGTTTTTCAGATTGTTGCCGCTGGCTCCGATCAGTTTCATAAAGCGATGTGACTTGCGACGATTCTCCTGGCCAGCCGACTGGCCACGCCGCCGCGACAGAAACTGCCCCGTCAACGATTGCTCGTCGCTCAACAGTTCTTCAAGTTCACCGTCGAAGACAACTTCTCCTCCTTCAGAACCAGCGCCGGGGCCGATCTCGACAATCCGGTGTGCCGCCTGAATGACGTCGGGTTCATGGTCGACGACCACAACCGTGTTGCCCCGCGAATGTAAATCGGAAATCGAACGGACCAGTTGCTCAACATTGTGTGAGTGCAAGCCGATCGAAGGCTCATCCAACACAAAGAGCACATTCACCAGCGTCGTGCCAAGTACGGTCGTCAGTAGTATGCGTTGTGCTTCGCCAGAACTCAACGTTCGCAATGCCCGGTCAAGCGTCAGGTATTGCAGTCCCGTGCTGACGAGATAGTTCAACCGATTCTTCAATTGTTCGAGGATTGAGCCAACCGTTTGGTTTTGTGACTGAGTCAGCTCCAATGTGTCGATGAATTCGATGGCTTGCGTGACGCTCAATGCACCAACGTCGGCGAAGTTCTTTCCAGCGATTCGAAACGCCAGCGGCAGAATCTGAAACCGTGTCCCGGCACACGCATGGCAAGGCTCCAGTGTTTCACGTAGCAAACCGGTACCCTTGCAGTTCTCACACACAGAAAGTGAATTGCTTGTGGAGAAGAGGCGTGGTTCGAGTTCCGGTAGTGCAATGTTGCAGTCCGCACAGATGGCTGAAGCAGAGAACTGATGTCGATGGAATCGTTGGCCATCGATCGATTCGTTTCCGTCTTCATCTTGCACAAAAATGACGACCTTTCCCTGGCCACAAAAGAAAGCGGACTCGAGGGACTCCGTGGCTCGATCGAGCGCAACGTCGCCGCTCCTGATTCGGTCGACGACAATGAAGACTGGTGACTCTGGATTCACTTGTAGTGAGTTACCCGTGCCCGATTCGAGTTCCATAAAGGCGCCATTGACAACGGCACGAACAAATCCGTTTCGCACCGCGTCGCTGATGACTTCGTCAAGGTTCGCATCTGTGGCAACCGGCCATGCAATAACGAGTCGTTGACCGGCAGGCAAATTTTGCATCCAGTTGGCAACGGTTTGCGGATTGTCGCAGGCGATCGCCTGGTTGCATTGGGGACAAAAGGAATCGGCGACTTTTGCGAACAATAATCGCAATAGCGGATCGATCTCGGATGCCGAAGCAAGTGTGGTTCGTGGGCCAGGTGTTCCTTTTGGTGCCCGGATCGCAATCGCTGGAGGCAAGCCGGAGACCAGGTCAGCTTCGGGGCGATCGAGCTGTTGTACGAACTGACGGGTTTTGACTGAAAGGGCTTCCATGTATCGCCGCTGGCCTTCGGCGTAGAGCGTATCGAATGCGAGACTCGATTTTCCGCTGCCGCTGAGCCCACAAACTGAAAGCCATTGGCCGTGTGGAATCGACAGGCACAGGTCTTTGAGGTTGTTGACTCGGACGTTCGAGAGTTCGATTACAGGGTCCGACATTGAAAATGGGAATTCGGAATCAAGGAAATTGGAAAGAGGAATGCAGAAAGATCGCGTCGGATGATATCATAGAGTCCTGGTCGTAGTGAGCCGAATGATTGGCTTAATGTGGCCTGTTATCCTGTGCTATCGATTGACCGATCCAACAATGTCCGAATCTGAAATTTCTCGCGTGCTCTTTCAGTGCAGCTGCGGGCATCAAATGGAGTTGGAAGAAGAGGTCGGAGGTCAGTGCCCGGATTGCGGCAAGATTGTCTCGCCGAAGTTGCTGAGCCACGATTTGGCTTCAACGATGACGCTGGGTTCTTTGCCGACAGATCCAGTTGGTGGCGGCACGCTGTACTTTGAAGATACGCAACTTGGATTCGATCCAGTCGAGGCTGCGAAGATCGAAGCCGCGATGATCGGCAAGGAGCTTGGTCACTTCAAGCTGGTTGACATTCTGGGCAAAGGCGGCATGGGGCAGGTCTTTCGGGCGCTCGATACATCGCTGAGACGCTACGTGGCGGTCAAGGTTTTGCGCAGTGGAATGCGGGCATCCAGTGATTCGACTGAACCGGGGCTTGCAAAGGCGGCGGATCGCGAGATTGAAATGCTGCTACAGGAAGCTGTTTCGCAGGCCCGGGTGACCCATCCGAATATTGTCACCATCTACTACGTCGGCAAACATGAAGAGGCTCCGTTTCTGGCGATGGAACTGATTGACGGAAAGTCGATTGCCGAATTGGTCGCCGAGGGTTCGGTGCCTTATGCGAAACTGCATTCGATCGCTTCGCAGATTACGTCAGCGCTGAAGTTCTCTCATGAACTGGACATTATTCATGGCGACATCAAGCCGTCGAACATCATGGTGCAACCCAATGGCATCGCCAAGCTTTCTGACTTCGGCATGGCGAGGCGGGCATCGGATACGGTGAAACGTTCGGTCGGTGGCACGCCGAATTATCTTGCTCCGGAGTTGATGAAAAGTGAATCGCCATCGATTCAGACAGACATGTACGCTTTGGGTGTAACTCTTTTCGAGATGACGTTTGAGCGGTTGCCGGTTTCTGTTTCGGGCCAGACGGTCGATCAATGGTATGACTGTCACCAGCAGTCGGAGGTCGAGTTTCCTGTGCCCTGGCCGGAGCATCTTGCCCAGGGGTGGCGCGACGTTTTGAAAACGTTGTTGGCCAAGGATCCTGCTGATCGTTTTGATTCGTGGTCGGAAGCCGAACAGGCGATTGAAGCGATTGCTCCGGCGGCACCGATTCCGGCCAAGCGAGTGCCCCGACTTGTGGCGGCAACCATCGACTATGCGTTGGTGAGCCTCCTGATTGCGCCGTTTCAGATTCTGCGTCAGATCTCGCCGGTCGAAGAGTACCTTTCCCAAAGTACATTGACTGCGATTTTGTTGTTGGCCATTGAATTTGGTTCTATCGTCGCTTACACGTTGCTGGTCGTTCTTTGGAAACAGTCCCCTGGCAGAAAGCTGATGCAGGTTCGGGTGGTGAATGAGTTCGGTTTGAAAGTGACGGGACAAACGATGGGGACGCGCAGTTTGATGCGCATGTTGTTGATGTGGTTCCTGGCGTTGGCAGCCATTTCAACGGAGACCGAGGGCTGGGCCAATTTTGCCACGAACTTTGTGGTGACGGCAGCACTCGTTTTTACTTTGATTGACGTTGCTTTCATGATGATCTATCGCCGCGGCAGAAGTTTGCACGACTTTGTGTCGAAGACCTGGGTGGTGTTGGACACCGATTGAAGTTGTTCATTGCGTGGGCCGATTGTTCTTCGGCGTCGCAACCGGAACTGCGAGTCGCTGCTTTGCAAGTGAGGGAAATCGCTGGGGCTGTTGGTCTTGTAAAAGGCTGAAGCAGCCAAGGAAAATTCGCAACGCCCAAACGACGCGAATAAAATCATGTAGATCCTGTCAGAAAAATCTGAGCGGGGAATTGGACAGGATCAACATGATCGACAGGATGAAATGCTCGTCGGTTTAAGGGGCTCAACGATGAGACAGGAAGGGCGTCAGATGCATAAGATTGGTTTCCTGCCGCCGCTTCGAGGCTGTGAATTTTTCATAACCCGACGCGTGAGCGAGGGATCAATGGTTGTCGATAGTTCCCTCGCTAACGCGTCGGGTTATGATTTCTCCTTCCCGAATCAATAAGCTTAAAAATCTCACAGCCTCTTCGCGGCTGTTCAAAACGTGGGCTGATGGTTCCCGGCTACATGCTGTCGCTGCTTCGCAGCTGAATGGAAGCGAAGCATCAAACTAGAAGCGAAAAACATCAAAACGAGCTCGCGTCTGACCGGCAATGAAGTCGATTGCACACAAATCATGTACATCATGTAAATCCTGTCAGAAAAATTTGAGCGGGGAATTGGACAGGATCAACAGGATCGACAGGATGAAATGCTCGTCGGATTACGGGCTCAACAATGAGACAGGGCGGTCGCGTCAGATGGAAGAACCCGTTACTTTTCAAGGTCTCTGCCTGATTTCCAAAGTATGATCTCGTCGATATCGTTGGACGAATCTGCTCCGGGAGTTGTGCGTCCGCTTGCAACGTCTCTTTCTAGCAGGCCGAGCAATCTTGCGGCGACGTCTGGCTGCGATTGATAGACGTTTCGGCTTTCATCAGGAGTCGATCGCATATCGTAAAGTTGGGCTTCTGGTTGATCCTTTGATTTGTTTTCGTTGGGGCCGCTCCATCCGCCGGAGCCTCTGGCAAGTACCAGCTTCCAGTTACGAGTCCGGTAGGCGAAATGGCCGCTGATGGAATGGTGAATGATTCCTTCACGTGGAGACTCAAAAGATTCTCCTTTCATGGCTGCCAGAAAACTGACACTGTCTTCACAGGTTTTTGCAGGCGGCTTCACTCCCAGGCAGTCGGCTATCGTCGCATAGATATCAGTCAATCCGATAAGCTGATCGCTTTTGGAGTCCGCCTCCACCACGCCCGGCCAACGGATCACCAATGGTACTCGATGACCACCATCCCAAATGTCAGCTTTCGAGCCACGGAAACCGGCAGAGACGGCATGTCCTTTTTTCGCCAGCTGACCAATTTTTGCCTGTCGTGAACAACCGTTGTCGCTACTGAAAATGACCAGCGTGTTTTCTCTCAATCCACGATCGTCGAGTTGCTTGAGTACCGAACCGATGACGTGATCCGTTTGCATCACGAAGTCAGCATAGGCACCAAGGCCGCTGGCTCCTTGCCATTCTTCCGTCGGCACGATCGGGGTGTGTGGTGAGCCCAACGGGAGAAAGAGAAAGAAGGGCTGTTCGGATTTGGCTTGTCGATCAATGAACTCGACGGCTTTCGTTTCCAAAGAAGGCAAGAAATTGATTACCTTTTCGTGACGCACGACCGTATCCTGTTCGATGATGGCTTTCATGCTTCTGGCGTGATGGATTCCGAAGAACTCATCAAAGCCGCGGGCAAGCGGACCGTCAGGAGAAGTTGAATTGACTGGCGGCGTGTATTTGAATTTTTTCCCGTCCAACTCTGTACCAGGATCGTTCGGGTCCATGAACTTCATGTTCAGATGCCACTTGCCCAGGAGCGCTGTTCTGTATCCGTTGTCTTTGAAGAAGTTTCCCAACGTCGGTCGATCAGGAGCGATCAGACATGATTCAAAGCCCGAGACAACTCCTTTTTGCAGTTTGGTTCGCCAAGCGTAGCGACCAGTGAGCAAACCATAACGCGTCGGTGTGCAAACGGAGGATCCAGAGTGGGCGTCGGTGAACGACATTCCTTCTTTGGCCAACTGGTCGATGAAAGGCGTCTTGATCTTGCCACTATCTGGATTGAAGCATTGGACGTCGCCGATTCCCAAGTCATCGCAAAGAATCAGGACGACGTTGGGGTGTTGCTTGTCTTCAATTCGCAGAGGAAGTTCGCCGAGCATTCCATTGGCTGGCTCCAGTAAAAGGAAAAGCAAAATACAGGTGGCGAGGGTTCTCCAGTGAATAGGCATTTGTAATTCCGAAAAGTGACTAAACAGCGACCTAAATGGCCAAAAGATCAAAAGATCCGTTCCCAATAATTGAAAAGCGACAGTTATCTTGGCCGTGAAAATGCCATTTGCGGGTGAATTTCCCAGAAAACGACATTATGTTTGAAATAATACATCATGTGATCGATAAAACCGTTGAACCTGTCGGGTTTGACCATTAGGCTGATTTATCGTCTTGATTTCGCACTTTCCAAGGTAATTCAATGAGAATAATTCAATACTTCGTGGCGGTCGTCGTGATTGTCACATTTCTTCCAACCAGCTCTTTTGCGCAGTTTGTGCAAATTGGCTTGCACACGCGGGTGGCAGATGGTGCCAATGCTGAGGCCAATGGTGGCAATGATTCTTCGTTAATCGGCATTAACGCAGGTGGCGTCAACAACTGGGGTTTAAACCAGTGGGATCTGTCGAGCCTTACTGGAGAAACTGTCACCTCGGTTTCATTGGTTTTCGATGTTGCGGAAACCTTTGCAAACGCCAACCATGGCTCGACACTGGACACAATTTCCATCCACGAGATATTTAGCACCAATGCTGGCTGGCTCGAAGGTGGTCAGGTTGTCAACGGAACAAATGTAGAGACAAACGGTGGGGCGACTTTCAATTTCCAATCGCAAACTTCAGCGACGACCGGTACGGCGTGGCAGGACGCTGCTGGAAACGATCTTTCAAACTTGCTGGGGGCATTCGACACAACGGCGATTGATTCAATCGCAGGTTACGACGAAGGAACAGGGCCGGACACGGTTTCGTTCAACCTGCCTGTGGCCCTTGTACAAGGTTGGGTTGATGATCCATCGTCTTTTGCAGGTTTGGTTTTACAGTCTAACGACAACGGTGATAACCTTGGACGTTTCAATTTCCTGGGTAATCCGGCGACTCTGACCATCGTTACTGCTGTCCCTGAACCTGCAGCCGGAGTCGTTGTAGTGCTCGGCGGACTTATCGCTTTCGCACGTCGTCGACGCGGCTAACAAGAGTTCCTGCAGTCGTAAAAGCCAAATGGCTGCAGTTAATGTCGTGCTTATCACAACCCGACGGTAAGCGAGGATGGATCCCTCGCTCACGCGTCGGGTTATGATCAATGGTGTCTGTCTGGCAACCAATTTCGAGGGCCGCAGTTATTTATTGTTACTGCGGCCTTTTGGTTGGCAGAAGTGAACATGTATCTGGTCCATGGTCGAGTATGCCTGGTTTTGAGCCATGTTGCGATGATTGCCTGCCTACCTCCAATTTCGAAAATCTCAATTGGATCTGATTTCAATTCAAGGCGAATTTTGCCAACGTTACATTGGCGAATCAGCCCAAGCCTATCGATACCTGGAGCTGGAACGCTTCATGATCAGTAGCTTTCCTTCCTCTCTATTTCGCGTTTCACGGTCCTTTTGAGTTCCAGCATGAAACTTCTTCAATCCAACGCCCGCTTCGTAATCGCAAGTCTAATCGCGACAGGATTCCTGTTCTGTTGTACGGGTTTTTTACAGGCCCAAAACTCACGTCCGAACATCATTTTAATGATGGCGGATGATATGGGCTGGGGAGACGTTTCGTTCACTGTTCGATTGGGAGAAGACAGTTCAGGAAACGACATCAACTACAACGGCACCCCTCACTGGGATACACCGAACCTGAATTCAATGGCCAGCAACGGATTGAAGTTCAGTCGCATGTACAGTCAGGCAACAGTTTGCAGTCCCACGCGTGCGAGCGTTTTGACAGGACGTGCTCCGCAACGACAGAGTATTCCGTTTGCAAATTTGGGGAAAATGCAAAACCGTGAAGTTACCGTTGCCGAATATGCCAGCGCGCTGGGCTACAAAACGGGGCTCTTTGGAAAATGGCACCTTGGGTCAATGACTCGCGACGTCAACGATGCGAATCGTGGGGGGCCTGGCTCTTTTGGAGTTTACTCAACACCATTGAATAATGGCTTTGGAATTCACTATTCAACCGAATCCAAAGTTTCGACTTACAACCCAACAACCAGTGGACTTACGAGGACGACCCGTTATTGGACTGGTCCTGGCCAGTCGATACCGCTCAATGCTCAGGAACTTCAAGGCGATGACAGCGCGATCATTGCTCGCGAGACGAATGAGTTTATCGCTGATTCGGTCAACACCAACGACCCGTTCCTTGCCGTGGTCTGGTTTCACACGCCACACAAACCGGTCAATGATCCCAGCGGAAACCGTGACAACCTGGCGGCTTACACATTCGCAATGGAAGATCTCGATGCAGCCGTCGGCCAGATTCGAAGTCAGGTACAGGCTCTCGGTATCGCCGACGATACAATTCTGATGTTTACTTCAGATAACGGTGCTGAAGATGGCCAGACCTATAACCCGGCAGGTCTGCGAAATAACAAACGTGAACTTCATGAGGGCGGAGTCCGCGTGCCGGGTGTGATCGAATGGCCTAACACAATTGCGGCCGGGACGACTCACACGCCGATGGTGACATCCGACTACTTGCCTACATTGCTGGATATTTGGGGCATTGACGCAGTAGATGATCGTCCAATGGATGGCATCAGCATGACCAACACGCTCTTTGCCAACCGTGAAGCAACACGCGATCAGTCGATCGTGTTCATGTCAACCAATGGACATCGATCTGTTATCGGTGTTGACGGTCGCTACAAATTGATTTCGACCAACAACGGCGCCAATTGGGAGCTGTACGATATTGTCCTGGATCATGGGGAGCAGAATGCTCTGGCGAACTCAGGATCGATTGGTTCTGCCAATGCTGCGACGCAGGCGATCTACAACCAACTTCTGAACGACTATACCCTGTGGTCTGCCTCGGTTGCCGTCAGTTCACAAGGCAATTTCACTGGAGACTACAATTCCGGCGTGCAGTCAACGGTCGGAGGAACTATCAGCGACGAACCTCCTGAGAATTTACGCAATGGAAACGTCGCAACTGGCAGTACACCAGTCCTGTATTTGGAGCGTCCGCACGCGACTTTGTTGGCTGACACCGATGTCGACTCATTGGGGGAGAATGGAACCTATTCGATTGGGGATTCTGCCCAGTTGGCAGAAGGGACTGTGGTCAACAGTTATCTGATGCACTTTAACCCAACCGGTGGAAATCAGGTCAATGCGACTGCCAGGTTTACTTTTGAGGACAGAATTGTCGGTGTCATTGGAGGGTTCGACTTACTGGTTGATACGGACTATCTCAGTTACGCAGACCCGAACTTTGAAACTTCATTCAATCGTCGAATGGACACAGCCGATGGCTGGGAAATCCTTGACGATGGTTTCACGATTGAGTTTGATTTGCGAGCGACCAATTTCATCGACAACGCTCGAATTTTGACCGCCTCTTC
>CAYUNP010000174.1:0-10844 GCA_964446085.1 uncultured Pirellulaceae bacterium | reverse complement strand
AAATTGCATGACCAATACAAGCCCGAAGCGCAAGCGAGTGAATACCGCGGTCTATTCACTCGCTTGCGCTTCGGGCTTGTATTTGTTGCAAGTCGCTCAAAATCAGTGACATGCGAAGCTCAAGCAGTTTCCTGGTAAGCCTCTCCCGGACTCGCACCACATTCTCGGTCCAGGGACAGCCCAAGCTACAATTAAGTCCACAATTTGATAAAACAATGTCATATATATAAATTTCAGTTGCTTCCAGGAGCCTCGATGCCAACCAACGAACCACTCAATCGCAAACTTCGCATGGCGCTCATCGGTGGCGGACGAGGTTCTTTTATTGGCCGCGTTCATGCAACGGCTGCCGTACTGGACAATCGCTGCGAGCTTGTTGCAGGAGCGTTGTCCTCTGATCCGCAGCGTGCCAAAGACTCAGCCGAAGATTACGACATTCCGCTGGACCGAGCCTACACTTCCTACTCCGAGCTAATCGAAAAAGAACTTGCCCTGCCGGAGGATCAACGTATCGATTTCGTTTCAGTTGCCACACCGAATCATACGCATTTCGAAATCGCGAAAGCGGCGGCAGAAGCCGGATTCAATGTGATCTGCGACAAGCCTTTGACGTTCGATTTCGATCAAGCCGAACAGCTGTCGAAGGTCGTGCAGGAATCGGGAGTCGTATTTGCCGTCACGCACAACTACACGGGCTATCCGCTGGTGCGACAGGCTCGACAAATGATCGCCGAAGGTGAGCTCGGTGAGATCATGGCAATTCGAGCCAACTATATCCAGGGTTGGCTGGTCGACAAACTGGAAGACTCTGACCAAAAGCAGGCCGCCTGGAGAACGGACCCCAAGCGGTCGGGCGCTGCCGGTTGCTTCGGCGACATCGCCACCCATGCCTACAACCTTGGTCGTTATGTGACAGGATTGCTCCCCGAGAAAATCAGTTGCCATCTGAAAACGTTCGTCGACGGACGAGCTTTGGACGACTACGGTCACGCCATGGTGACTTATGAAAATGGTGCTTTCGGTACCGTGACGGCTTCGCAAGTCACGCACGGTCGCGAAAACGATGTGACTCTGGAAGTCGACGGAACGAAGGGATCGTTGTCGTGGCGACAGGAAAATCCGAACGAACTCTGGATTCGTCGCAATGGCTCGCCACATCAGCTTTACACGCGAGACCCCAACGCGCCGTTTACCAAACCGGTCGCCGCGGAGTCGTGTCGTTTGCCGTCGGGGCATCCCGAAGCGTTTTTCGAGGCCTTCGCCAACATCTACCGGACTGCATTTGATAACATGTGTCTGAGAATTTCGGGTAAGGACTTTGAAAAGAAGGACACGATCTACCCGAACGTGTTTGATGGCGTGGAAGGGATGTACTTCATTCAGCAGTGCGTCGCCAGTAGCAATGCTGGAGGCGAATGGTTGCCGATGAAACACGACCTTGCCCGCCGTTAGGCTATGTTAGTCAAACTGGTCAGCCAACAGCGCCCGGCGCTTGCCGCTGATCTCAAGAGTTTCACCAGTAAATTCAGAACCCGGAATTGATTATGGTTTCGTTGATGCCAGTCGCACTTGCTTTGCCGACACTGCTTGCTCTCAGTCAGCCGTGGCAGATCGCGATCTTCGCTATCGCACTGATCGCAGTCTTCATTTTCATGATCCTCGGGTTCTTCCTGCTTAGCATGCTACGCTGGTGGATTCAGTCCGTGTTCACCGGTGCTGGCGTCTCGCTTGGCGACCTGGTCGGAATGTACTTTCGAAAGGTCAAAGCCAACGTCATCGTGCCCAGCAAGATCATGTCGGTTCAGGCCGGTTTGAACGATCCGGAAATCACCACCAAGAGTCTCGAAGCTCACTATATGGCTGGCGGCAATGTTCCACTGGTGATCCGATCGTTGATCGCAGCCAACAAAGCCAAAACAATTCAGCTGAGCTTCCGTGAAGCCTCCGCAATCGATCTCGCCGGACGAAATGTTCTCGAAGCGGTTCAGACAAGCGTCTACCCACGTGTGATTGACTGTCCAGCTCGTGGTTCCGCCAAGAAATCGCTCGACGCGGTCGCCAAGGATGGGATTCAGTTGAAAGTTCGCGCCCGGGTAACGGTTCGCTCCAACCTGCAACAACTGATCGGTGGTGCCAAAGAAGAAACGATCATTGCTCGCGTTGGTGAAGGTATCGTTAGTGCCATTGGCTCCGAGAAACACACTTCCGTTCTAGAAAACCCCGACGTGATCTCAAAGACAGTACTCGCACGGCGTCTGGATTCGCAAACCGCTTTCGAAATTGTTTCCATTGACATCGCCGACATCGACGTCGGTGACAATATCGGAGCCCGACTCGAAGCTGACCAGGCGGAAGCTGACACGCGCGTTGCCCGTGCCCGTGCCGAAGGTCGCCGCGCAATGGCGGTGGCTCAGGAACAGGAAAACATTGCTGGCATCGAAGAGATGCGAGCCAAGCTGGTCGAAGCTGAAGCCGATGTTCCCAAAGCGATGGCGGACAGTTTCCGTGCTGGAAAGCTGGCGATTCTGGATTATTACAAGCTGCGCAACGTGCAGGCCGACACCGACATGAGAAAGTCAATTTCAACCGCCGGCGAAACCAGAACGGCGCAGCCATCCTCGTAGTTGCCCGTCGGGCGGGAGATTGAGGCTCCTGCGGAAACATATCAGTTTTAGGAAGCACAACCTTGGCCAGAGACATCGAAGAATTTTTGCGTCGCGCGGCCGAACGCCGCAAACAGGCTCAGCAAGGCGGCGCAAGTCAGCAACCGAAACGCCCACCAGCGCAGCAGCGTCCTCCCACGCCACCGCCGCGTCAAACCATTTCGGATCGCGATGTTGTTCCGGCACGAACAGTGTTCCCGGAGCAACAGCCTCATTCAATTGGTGAAGAATCTGTCAGTGAACATGTACGGCGACATATTGATGTTTCCGATGTTACCGAACACGCATCACATCTTGCCGACGATATCGAACAGGCCGATGAGCGAATGGAAGCTCATCTGGATCAAGTCTTCGATCACGATGTTGGAAAACTGGGATCTGGAAAAGGGGCAACCGACAAACTCGATCGGCGCTCCGACACCAACGCCGTTGCCAAGGACCTGTTAAAGCTGTTTCGCAGCCCCAAAACCATTCGGCAATCGATCATGGTTGCTGAAATTCTGAAACGTCCTGACTTCTCGGACGACGAATGACCACCTACCTGGAACAACAGCAGACGTGTTGTCTCTGTGGCACCGAGAATGACTGTTCTGTTCTGGGAAGCACCAACTCGATGGGCAGCCCTGATCTTGACCTTCGTCCCGCTCCCATGGAGCGTCAAACAATGCATGCCTGGTTTCAGGAGTGCAAGTCATGCCACTACGTCAGCGTTGACCTTGCTGCCGAAAGTGATAACGCCAGGACAATTGTCGATTCGCAGGATTATCAATCGCTATTGGCCAACTCGGATCAGCCGGAAGTCGCCCGTCGATTTGCACTTTGCTCTTTACTCAACGCGCACGACCGCGAAATCGCTGGAACGGCACTTCTACGAGCCGCATGGGTTTGTGACGATGAAGCAAAAGCGGAGCTCGCCAAATCCTATCGTAGTCAGTCAGCTGATACTCTAAAGCAGCTTCAACCGTTTGAAGACAGCGAAGAACAGGCAACCATTGGAACGATGCTGGTCGATGTACTACGGCGAGCAGAACGATTCGAGGAATCGATCAAACTCGCCAGACAACTTCTCAAATTCAAAGCGATCAAACGTTCCGACGTGATGATGGCGGTCGTCAAATACCAGCTTTCACTGTGCGAATCGGGCGATTCGACGTGTCAACTGGTGCAGGATGCCGTTGAGGTTCCATAGTTTCTGACGTGTGTTTTTCCGTCTTCTTCGGACTCTTTGAGGTCGCGCGGTGGCCTCGATGTCAAATGCGTTGATATTGGCTCGCCTCAACAACTCCCGTAGACTGTTGAGATGACCGAAACTCAAACCCAATCGTCTCCGCTACGCCAGGCGTGGCTGCATGTCCACGTCCCCAAGGCTGGTGGTTCGACGCTTCGTCAGTTGATGAATCGCAACTTCGGCGACAACTACTACAATTCGAACTCGCTGCTGGAAACGAAGCAGTACACACGCGAAGACGTTAGCGAAATCGTGCGCTGTCATCCGTGGGTGCGCTGCATGAGCGACCACAAACTCTCACTCGATTTGCCCTGGGATCACGCGGAAGCCAGCGTCTTTGGGCTGGCCTATGTTCGCGAACCAGTGGAGCGATTTATCTCGCGGTACTTTTTCCATCGCCACTTTGAAGAAGTAAACTGCATCGCCCAACGAATGAGTTTCCGCGAGTTTGCCAATGCGGAACTGGTGGATCAGTACGTCCACCCGCAGACCAACAGCCAGATTTACTTTCTCAATGGCGGTCGAGGTAACGATGACATGTCGGTGATTGAGCATGCGTTATCGACGGGACGGGGATTCCTGTTTCCGATCGAACGCTTTGATGAATCCTGCATTTGCCTTGAGCGACTTTACCCAACGGTGTTTTCGGATTTGAGTTACGTCATGGCGAATGTCTCCAAAAAAGATGCTGAGATCACCGAGACCGAACGACAGTTTGCACATCGATATCTGAAAGAAGACGCAGTTGTTTTCGCCCGGTCACATCAGTTTCTTGACCAAACTCTGGCCCGAGCATTTCGTTCGGTTGATGATCGGGAATCAGCCCTGGCAGAGTTCAAGGATCGCTGCTCACGGCGGCATCACAATTTCCATCCACCACGGGCTGAATCGGCGTAGTCGTTCGGTCGCAATTGGGGCTGTGGCGAGACGTCCAGCCACATTTCACCAGCCATAATTCCCGGGCTCAACCGTCAGAATCGGTACAGGCATATCGCATTGGTCGCTTCGGCTGAACTGAAAGTCGGATGCCGTTGCGACGGGCGATGCCCGATTACACTGGGGGAATGGATCTCTCTCCCACTGAAAATACGACGATCTCAATAATATGGAAACGCGTTGTCTCCTGCGCGCTGTTGGTCTACCTGTTCGTGCTGATCCTTGGTCCGCTGTCGAATCCAATCGGATCCGAGCATCTGGTTCGCCCGCTTGCCAAACGGGTCGCTCCGATTCACCGGGCGATGTTTCTGGGGCATGGATACCGCTTCTTCGCTCCCAACCCGGGACCATCACATCTGGTTGAGTTTCAAATCACAAAAGAGGACGGCTCAACGGTTACAGGGCGTTTTCCGGATCGCGATGATGTGACGAATTCGTTTCCACGGCTGCAATATCATCGCTGGTTCATGCTCAGTGAGACGATTTGGGCTGAGCATTTGACACCCAGTGAGGCCGACATTCGCGCAGCGCACAATCGCCTGGAACGAATCGCGACTGAGAAGCAGATAGCTGGTCACCACAAATCTGCGTCACACTTGCGAGCGGGCATCAAGGAACAAAAAGAGTCCTACGCGAACACCCGTGAGCGGAGTGATGAGCTTTTCAATTCGGTTGCCAGAAATCTGCTGCAGATGCATGGCGGTGAGAGTATCAAGTTGTTCGTTCGAGAGAGGCAGATTCCATTTCCGATCGATGTGCGGGAAGGCGTAAAACTTGGTGACGAAAGTTTCTTCAAACTGAAAGTTCCGTCAATGATTGGGCAGTTTGAAAAGAGCGACTTTGTTGATGTTGCACACGACTCTGGAGATTCGCAATGAGCAAAGTCTCCGCCTGGATTTCCGATCTTGCACACGCGTGGGATGGCTTTTGGTTTTCGCCTCGCGACGGAAAATTGCCTGGACTGATCCGCCTGTTGACTGGATTGATCGTCTTCTACACGCATCTGGTTTGGACTCCGTTGCTAATGCGATTCCTTGGTCCCGAAGGCATGCTACCGCAAGGGTATCGACAACAGTTCTTCGACTCATCATTTGCGTGGAGCCATTTTGACTTGTGCACAACACCCGGCATGATCTGGGCAGCCCATATAGTCGCCTTGGTGGTGATGCTTCTGTTTGCACTCGGATTTTGGACGCGAACTACGGGCGTTGTGACCGCTCTGTTTGTGATTTCGTACGCCAATCGAGCCACGGGAGCTCTGTTTGGTCTCGATCAGATCGCGGGGTTTCTGGTTCTTTATCTGGCGATCAGTAACTGCGGCGATTCATTTTCAATCGCGAAACGGTTGGGGATTGGTAAAGCTCAAATCAAAAGTTCCATTGCCAACAACATCGCAATTCGATTGATCCAGATTCACTTGTGCATCGTGTACCTGTTCGCCGGGCTTGGTAAATGCCAGGGCGAAAAATGGTGGAATGGCGAAGCGATTTGGGGAGCCGTTGCGAGCTACGAATATCAAACGATTGACATGACCTGGATGGCCGATCAGATGTGGCTGGTCAGCCTGATCACGCTGGTAACGCTGATCTTCGAAGTTGGCTACGTTGGACTGATCTGGCATCGATTGACACGGCCAGTGATGCTGCTGTTGGCGATTCCGCTTCACCTGGGCATAGGGTTGTGCATGGGAATGCTGGAGTTTGGCTTGATCATGCTGGTTGCGAATCTCTCGTTCTGTGATTCAGTCAAACGAAATTAATCACTTCACGCTCTGCATGCTTTCCTGGTCTGGAAGATCGTTTTCTTCTTCCGTTTCGCGGGATTCGGTCGCCAGCGAGATACGTTGCTGTGATGCCAATATGGTCCGATGTGCGCCAAGGATACTTGTGGCCAGGACCCCTAAAATCAATCCGAGGACAGCGCAGATGATCATCGCATTTTTTCGGAAAGTCCAATTTTTCTCCGACTCGCTCGGGGTGGAAACGTAATTGACGTCAAGAATCCCCTCATACGATTCTTTAAAACACTTGGTAAGCACCTCAAGCAACATCTGTGACTCAGCAGAGTTATCGCTGGTAAATTTTAAATCAAAAAAGCCCGCTCCCAACTCATCTTCTTTCCATTCGAGACTGTCGGTCAGCAGTCGCTTCAACGGGTTGTCAGGGTCCTCATGGTCCTCTGGAAGTTGACTGTATTGATCCAGTGTCGTAACCCATTTGTGTCGGGAAATGAACTGACCAATGGTCGCCTCCTTGAACGGTACACGCCGTTGGATGTCGAGGAGATTCTGGAACGATTCCAATGGCGTTGCGCCAGGCGCTTTTTGCGCGATGATTCTGAGCCTGCAGGTGCTTGAATAGGATGGAGCCGCCATTAGAACTGGAATCAGGGCTCCCAGCAGGGCCAGCGCAACTGGCAATATTATTTGCCTTGCCGACAGTTTCCAACGTCGACGTCGCGGCGGAGCCCCCACGTCACCAGGCTCATGACTGTTACCTTTCGCTTGAGAACGCGAAACAATGACAACCAGCGAAACAATTGCAATTGGGAGCAAAAAAACAACGCCAATGGACAGAATCAGTCTTCCCAATCTGGGTTCGGGGTCGGCCTTGGATAAATCAAGCTTCGCAAATTCCATCGAACTTACACGTTCATCGAAACCAACCCTGAGTGCCCTGATTTCGTCTTCATCCTTGGCCAGAGAGGTTTCGGCCATCTCTCTGGTGGTTAAGGACGATTCCATTTGCGAACCATTTAGCACTTTTTTGAAGAATTCAATACTCTTTTCAAGCTCTGTGATTCGCTGACTCCAGCAACGAATCTCTTCCTCTTCCATTAAGTCGATATAGGAGTCGTAGAGCGTCTCGAGTATGCGGGTGCCGTTATCATCGTTTGCAGAAAACAAAATGACTTTGTGGAAATCTTCCTTGGGTTCATCCAAACGAAGTTCAAGTCTCTCCTTGAATTCCGCAACGATCTCGTCCGTTGAAAGTCCATCGAACGAAGTCATCTTCCTGATCGCCGGATCCATCTTGATGGCATTACGAATATTCCAGGCAGAGACAATCGAACGATCAGGAGTCTTGCTCTGAGCGATGATTGGTTCAACAAACTCAGGGTGCAGCGGAGAGCCTGTTTCGTCCAGGCGAAATATCAATTGAGTCGTGACGGAATAACTTTTTCCGCTGCTCATCATGAAGACGATACCAGCAAATATCGCATACCAAACGCCGCAGATGAGAACCGTCGTGGCCAGCAGTGAAGATATTTTGGGTGTTGAATGCTGCATCGAAACGTAGACAATTTTGAATTCGCGGATGACGTCCACCGAAGAGGATTCATGTACTCCTATTCTAACACGTCAATTTCCGATTTACTCGCGTTGTCAGCATTCGTCGCGCCGAAAAGTGCATGCCGTCGCAATCTAATTGAAATGCGCCAACAGTTTGCGCCCTTGAACAATGGACCAAACCGTCTCGACATCGATGGGCGCGTTTGGATTTCCGCAGCTGACCCAGTTACTTTCGTTTTCATCGAGAACCAAAGTGGCCTGGCTGCCTTCTGTTTCGCCTGTCGCCAGAAGAATCCACTCGCCAAAAAAGTTGCCGACGAGCTCCACTTTCTCGACAACGCCATCTTCAACATTGCTCAAACGACTTTCCAGAATCGCAATCGCATCGGGAGCAGCTGCTTTGGCGCGATCGATCGTAGTGACAAAGATCTCTTCGTGAACGGTTTGCCAGCCCGCGAAAGCTGCGTACATATCGTCCTGATCCAGTGCTCGCAGATCAGCTGGAAAAGCATGCGTCATCGGGCCACAAATTCCAACATTGCCTGGCGCTTCCTCTTCGAGCCCATATCGATAGTCGAAAAGATAACACTGAACCGGATGTTCGTAGCTGGGCCAGTACATTTCACGGTTGTCGATCAGGCGAATTTCCGCAGGAGCAAAACCAACCTGCCGCGGATCTGAAAGCCAAATCGCAAGATGGCTCTCGGCAGTCGCAATCTCGCCTTGCCATTCAAGTGAAATGTCTTTCAAAAAGCCAAGCTCTTCAGCGTACTTGAGTACACGCAGTCGCGCGACGGGTTCTTCGGCCAGTCCGATCAACGTCTGCTTTCCGTCTTCGTCGCCCAGAACAGCAAGGGCCGCAGATGCTTCCGTTTGTACACGACGATGTTTGAGTGCCATTGCCTGATGCAGTTTTGGTTTGGCAGCTTCTGACTCTAGCAACCCAAAGAAATCGCACAGGCTCACAACCAGGGAAACGCTATCCGAAATTTGCAAATTCAATTGCAGTAGATCAACATCCTTTCGAATATTGCCTTCCTCGATTTTCCCCAACTGCCCGATCAGTTGGCTGAAGAGTGTGAGCAACTGTTCCAGTCGCGGCTGTGCTGGATGAGAGGAAACTTTACCCGATCGAAACCAGAAATTGAAAACGTCAAAAATCAGTGGCGCGATCTGCATGTGAACCGTGCCTTCGGTGAGCATCTTTTCCTGCAGCCAGGGCGGCGGATCGAATTCCTTCTGCATCAGGGGTGAAAAAGCGAGCACCAAACCAAGTCGATGTTCTGGCGGCAGAGAAGTCGTCAACGTTGCCCACAGTTTTAAGCCGTCCGCGTCTCCACTGGCTGCCATCCAGTGCAACAGCGTATTTCGCAAGTCCGATTCCTGTGGCGCGTTTCGATAAAGCGACTCGATGGCGTTAAGCCGCACATTCGACCAGGCTTGATCTGATTTTCGAGCCGTGAACTTGTGGATCAGAATTTGAATCGATGCCGCCTGCCGCGCGCGAGTTTCTTCGTCGCTTGCAAAAGATTCGCTGAGACTGACCAGCGACTGATCGACATCCTCAGCTTGCATACCCGCCAGCAGCGCGGACTGGTTTTGTAGCTGCCACTGCGTGTGCTGTGGGTTCTGCGAGTTTAATACGATTTCAACCAGATCAGCCAAGTTTCAATTCTCCGCAAACGGCGTCGAGTGTTTCATCAGGCACAACATCAAGTGCCCGTTTAAGTGTTTCCACATTAGCTTCCGGTCCGAACGAGTTTTCAGCAAGGTACCGTTTCCAGGCCTTGGTGCCTTTCATGCCGTTGAAGAGCCCGTGCATGTGCCGCGAGACTCGTGAAAGCCACAGATCCGTTGTGGCAAGCATGTTGTCGATATAGGGAAACATGGCTTCGACCAACTCTCGCCGCGTTTTTAGTGTCTCGTGAGATTTCCCGTAGAAACGCTCGTCGGCACTGGCAAACAGAAATGGATTCTCGTAGGCGGCTCGACCGATCATCACGGCATCGACATGTTTCAATTGCTCTTCGGTGTCAGCAAACGTTTTGATGCCGCCGTTGATTTCAATTTCCAGATCAGGAAGCTCCGCCTTCAACCGATGGACATCTTCATACCTTAGCGGCGGGACGTTGCGATTCTGTTTCGGGCTCAGTCCCTGCAACCAGGCTTTGCGCGCGTGAACAGAAAACCGATCTGCGTCAGATTGCGAAACGACCGTCACAAAGTTTTTCATGTCTTCATATTTATCGAGGTCATCAATTCCGATCCGGTGTTTCACCGTGACAGGAATGTCGACAACTTTTTTCATGGCAGTCACACATTCGGCAACACGCTCTGGCCGCGCCATCAAACTGGCTCCGAACTGTCCGTTTTTGACTCGATCACTGGGACAGCCAACGTTAATGTTGACTTCCGTGTAGCCCCATTGCTGCGCGAGCTCAGCACATTGAGCGAGTGCAACGGGATCGTCGCCACCGAGTTGCAATACCAGAGGCAGTTCTTCTTTGGAAAAATCCAGGTGTCGTTTCTTGTCGCCAAAGATAATCGCGCCCGTTGTGACCATCTCCGTATAGAGCAACGTTTCGCGCGTGAGGTACCGCATCATGAACCGGTAGTGCCGGTCCGTGCAGTCCATCATCGGTGCGATGCTTAAAGGATAGAGGGGCATGGGGTGTTCGGTGGAGACAGTATTCGTGTTATGCCACGTTGCGAAAATCTTTTTCGA
>CAYUNP010000173.1:0-10972 GCA_964446085.1 uncultured Pirellulaceae bacterium | reverse complement strand
TTTATCGAAGTTGTTTTACGTTTCGCCGGGCTGCAGTATGTTCACAGGCTGGAATCCTATGCCACCTTTGATGCCCGTTGAACGGTATTGCCGTCGCATGGGAGTCGTCACGAAAAAAGGACGCCAAATTGACGTCCTTTTGTGATTCACAAATTGTTCGACGGATCAAACGACGATCTCGAAACCTTTGCGTTGCTTGCGTTCTATAAACGAATTTGCAAGTGCATCATCGCCGAAATCCTCGGCCTTGGTGTCAAAGACCACTTCGCGATTGAGACGCAATGCAACGTTGACCGCATGACAAACGTTCATCGCCTTGTGGTGTGTGCGAACGTCAGAGCTTGGTGTTTCACGGGACTTGATGCACTCCATGAAACAACCCATATTCGAATCGCCGGGCTGCTTGCCGCTGGCGTAGAGCGAGCCAAGCTTTGACTCGTCGAGTGGATTGTCTTTCAAATCTTCTACTGGCTTGCCAGTCAACTTTCCACGGTTCACGAAGTAGCGACCTTTCTCGCCTTCAAACATGATTCCGTTGTCGAAACCTTTGCCTTCGGCTTTGTCACAAACCAGCATTTCGATCCCGTCGTCGAAAGTCAGCATCACCTGAAAGTTAACCGCACAGTTGAAGCGATCGTCTTCGGTAGGCATGCCTTTATCATCGAGTTTGACAGGATGGTTGGCTGAGATCGGATTGATTTTGATCTTGCCAGCGTCGTCGCCCAGTTTGTTCATCGCCCAAAGAGCAATATCCACGTGGTGCGCGCCCCAGTCGGTAAGCTTGCCTCCGGAGTACTCGTAGAACCAACGATAGTAGCGGTGGGTACGTCCGAGGTTATGACCGGCACCCCAACCAGTAACATCTCTCATTGTCGGGGCTTCGCGATACTGCTGGACTTCGCATTGACCTTGCCAGAGATCCCAATTCAGATGCTTGGGAGGATCAACAGCAGGCAACGGATCACAGTTATCCGATGGTCCGAGTGCTACCGTCACAAGCTTGACTTTGCCAATCCTGTTCTCGCGTAGCATGGCTGCGGCTTGTACGAACCGTTTTCCAAACTCGCTTCGCTGCTGAGTTCCAACCTGGAATACACGGCCAGTTTTTTCGAGAACCTTGAGGATCTGCTGTCCTTCACGAATGGTCAGCGTCAAAGGCTTTTCGCAATATACATCTTTGCCCGCCAGCATGGCATCGATCGCAATCTTGGAGTGCCAGTGATCAACACTTCCGATCACAATCGCGTCAATGTCCTTGCGGTCAAGGACTTTGCGATAGTCTTCGTGCCCCGTCGTGTTCAATGGAAGCTTTGCTGCGCGATGCGCGTCCATCACAACCTGCAGGGCGCGACCGACCTGTCGAGAATCGACATCGGCCAGCGCGGCACATGGTCCATGCTTCAAAGCTGCCTTTCCCAGGTACGTGTGGTAACGAATACCAGTTCCAACAAAGCCAACAACTGGCTGCTCGTTGGGACTTCGAAAACCTGCGGCCATGCCAGTTGAAGTCAATGGATTAGTCAGCATATATCCACCCGCAGCAGTGGCTGCGGACGCCTTCATGAACCCTCGACGGCTCGTTTTGATTGACATGAGTTAAATGCTCCGGTAGAAGAGTTAAGTGTCCAAAAGCCAAGTTTAGCAGGAATTTTTTGCATTGGAACGCTGTAACGGAGGCAATTTGGCACTGCATCGTGGCTTCTCGTTCATCGAGATTTGTTTCGGGTGAAGATGTCCCCCGAAACGACGTTTGTGTTTTGGTCACAAGGCGATTGTGAGAACATGCTCTTTCGTTAAAGCGGCCTGATGGAAATTTGATATATTTCGAAACAACTCGAATCTTTCAAGGCAAAACATGAACCGTATTTTGATTTCGCTAGTCGTGGCAGCTTTCGTTCTCGTTGCAGGACAAGCTTCGCATGCTCAAACGCAAAGCGATTGGGCGACATTCCGCGGACCAGATCGAACCGGAGTCGCAACCGATACTGGCCTGTTACGTGAGTGGCCAAAAGATGGCCCGAGGAAGTTATGGAGTACCGAAGGTGCCGGACAGGGCTACGCGAGCGTTTCGATTGCTGACGGAAAGATCTACACACTCGGCGACGGTTTGACGGATCGTGACAACAAGGAGTATCTGACTTGCTTTGACCAGAGTAACGGCGATTTTCTCTGGAAATTCAGAACTGGAAATCCGTGGACGGCAGGCAAGAAAAGTTGGCAAAGCTCTCGCAGCACGCCAACGGTCGATGGAAACCGGGTCTATGTCATCACGCCTGCTGGCACGTTGTGGTGTGTCGACACGGAAGGGAAGAAAAAGTGGAAAGTCGATCTCAGGAAAAAATACGGTGGCAAAAAGGCCGAGATGTGGGGCTATAGCGAATCCGTATTGATCGACGGAGACAATCTCATTTGTACTCCTGGCGGTTCAGAGCACACGATGGTTGCATTGAATAAATTGACGGGCGAGAAAGTCTGGTCGTCGTCACGTGAGGGTGATCGGGGTGCTGGTCATGCGTCGATCGTGATCTCCAATGTTGGCGAAACAAAAGTTTATGTTCAGACGACTGGCAGTGGCGCGATGGGCGTCAGGGCAACTGATGGCGAGTTGCTCTGGGAGTACGCCATCGACAAAACGACTGCTGTCATTCCGACACCAATCATTCGCGACGACCTTGTGTTTTTCTGTGCTGGTTACGGTCGTGGTGGTGCCTTGATTCGCCAAGTCGCTGATGGTGACGGCGTAAGTTTCGAAGAAGTCTATTCGCTGAACAGGAATCTCACCAACAAGCACGGCGGCGTTGTGTTGGTGGGTGACTATCTCTACGGCGATACCGATGATCGTGGCACGCCGTTTTGTGCCGAATTGATGACTGGAGAAATCAAATGGAAGTCGCGTGGCTCAGGGAAGAAATCAGCAAGTATCACGGCCGCTGATGGTTATCTGTACATTCTGTACTCCAACGCAACGATGACGTTGGTAAAAGCAGATCCGGAATCATTTCAGGAAGTCGGCAGCTTCAAGGTGCCCGGCGACACCAATCGTCCAAGCTGGGCTCATCCGGTAATCGTTGACGGAAAGCTGTACCTTCGGCAGGGAACAAACATTCACTGCTATGCGTTGACGGAGTAAAACGTGGCTGAGGCGCTTCCGGCTGGCAGTCACCCAATGCAACGATTTAACCTGGGTAAATCTCAAAAAGTCGTTGCGGTGTTCTCACCAACGAACAATGGACACGCTCTCTGTCCTCAGATTCGTCTCGTATGCAATGGGAGTCTGCCTTGAAAGCTGACACTGATCATAACCCGATGCGTAAGCGAGGGATCGATCCCTCGCTTACGCATCGGGTTAACTTGCTATGCCGATGCGCGGTTGGCAAAAATCTGCTTGAGCACCAGTTGTGGGAAAATCCATGCGTCGCGAGCGTATCGCTTCACCAGACGCTTCGGTTCTGAGCACATTCGATGAAGCCATTCGATTCCCGATCGCTGCATCCAGACAGGTGCTCGCTTTTTCTCGCCAGCCAGAAAGTCAATCGTTGCTCCGACGCACAAGGCAGCAGCGGCAGGAATACGGTCGCTGTACTTGCTGACCCAGATCTCCTGTTTCGGTGCGCCAAGGCCAACCACGACGACGTCAGCATTTGCTTGAGCAAGTTTTTCCAGGATGATTTCAGATTCTTCAGGGTTCTTTTCGAACCCCAGCGGCGGGCTGTAGACGCCAACGGTTTCGACGTTAGGCCACTGCTTTTTCATGTTCTCCGCTGCAGTTGCAGCAACACCCTCAGCGGCGCCCAACAGGAATACTTTCAGGTTTCCGCGTTCGTTGAAACTGTCAAACAGCTGCGGCACCAATTCTGAACCAGCAACTCTTTCTGGCAAACGTTCGCCGGTAATCATCGAAGTCCAGACAATCGGATGGCCGTCAGCCAGAACCATGTTGGCACCTTCGTAGGCTTCGCGAAGCAAACTGTTTTCCTGAAACAGGACTGCATGGTCGACATTCGGAGTGACCACGTAGCGACATGACTGGTCCCGGTTCTCAATCCATGTGCGAAGCCTGGCAACAGCTCCCTGCATGTCGAGAACGTCAATGTCGATTCCAAAAAGCTGTGTTTTACTGTTCATGGGGATGGATTTGCCAGGGTAGGGAGAGAACGGAGTTTCTTACGATGAAAACCTATGTCACGTTTTCCATCCTTTGCCGCAGATCCGATTCCCGGGCTTGATTGAGAAGTAACCCTTGCCGGTTTTGTGGATTCTTCCGTTTCTGCTTTTGAAGTCGCTTGCGTTTTGAATTGTTCCCGATTTTCAGAGACTGAAATCCTTTCCCGTGTTCAAGACTTTCGCAGATGCCTTTCCTCTTCCACTCTTCCATTTCTCCAGCCTTCCAACGCTTAACAAGATCGTGAACACCAAACTGCATTCAATTTTGACGGACATGTGGCGACTGGGTAGCAGCCCCTGGCGACGTTTTCGCATGCAGCAAATGGTCTCTGCCGGAAACGTTCCCATCTTCGTGCTGTTCTATCATCGTGTTGCCGATAGCCATCCCAATCCGTGGTCGATGACCAACTCAGAATTCGAACAGCAAATTCGCTGGTTTCAGAACAACTTCGATCTCGTCTCGATGGAAGAAGTCCAGAAGCGAGTTGCCAGCGGCTCCAACGCACGCCCCACAATTTCGATCACGTTTGACGATGGCTATGCAGAGAACTGTGACCTCGCTTTGCCGTTTCTGATCGAAGAAGGTATTCCGGTTACCTATTTCGTCACCACACAACACACCAGCCAGCAGGTCCCTTTTCCGCACGACGTCGAAAACGGTCGATCAGCGCTATCCGTCAACACGATCGAACAGCTTCGTGCGATGGCCAATGCCGGCATCGAAATCGGAGCTCACACGCGGACTCATATTAACCTCGGAACGACCACTGATCCCGAGACGATCTACGACGAAGTCATCACAGCGACTCGGGAACTGGAACGATTCATCAACCGGGAAATCAAGTACTTCGCATTCCCCTATGGCCAGTACAAGGACATGAACGCCGAAGTGTTTCACCTTTTGAAACAACATGGCTTCAAAGGCGTTTGTTCAGCATACGGCGGTTGGAACGAAGTCGGGGATGACCCGTTCCACATTCAGCGAATTCACGGCGACCCAAACTTCACACGAATGCGAAACTGGCTGACGTACGACCCTCGCTTTGCAAAGGTTCAACGTTACGACTACTCGCGAGGCAGCGTTGATTGGGCGAACTGGGTGCAACCCGAGACAAAACCCGTCAACGAAACTGAAACAAATAAAGACGTCGTCTCTGCCGATACGATTTCTACGAAGGCAAACGAGGCCAAGCATGTCTAACTCTGAAATCCGTCCTCTGAACGTCATGTTTGTCATTACCAGCATGCCAGTCGGAGGCGCGGAGACATTGCTGGTGAACCTGGCACGCCGCTTCGACAAAACGCGCATCAAACCAATGATCGGATGCCTGAAAGAACGTGGTGTTCTGGGCGAGGAAATGGCAGGTGAGATCCCCGTTTTCGAAAACCTGATCCATCACAAATACGATGTCGCTGTTGCCCGCCGACTGAGAAAACTGTTTCGTCAAAACGAAGTTGATGCAGTTATCACCGTTGGAGCTGGCGACAAAATGTTCTGGGGGCGACTGGCTGCACGCGGTGCCGGAACGCCTGTCATTCTGTCGGCACTTCATTCCACCGGATGGCCCGATGGCGTCGGACGTTTGAATCGAATGCTGACAAAGATCACAGATGGCTTTATCGCCGTTGCCAGACACCATGCCGAATTCCTGGTTGAGTTCGAAAAATTCCCCAAAGAAAAAGTGTTCATGATTCCAAACGGAATCGATACGGCGCGTTTCAAAAGCAGCGATGCATCGCGAGACAAATGGCGCAGCGATGTCGGCATCCCGGCAGACAGTCCTGCTTTGGGAATCGTCGCGGCACTTCGCCCTGAAAAGAATCACGAGCTGTTTATCGAATGTGCGCAGCGGACATTGCAAAAAATCGAAGCTGCACACTTTGTGATCGCAGGTGACGGTCCAAAACGTGCTGAACTGGAAGCACTTGCTGCAGAGAAATCAATCAGCGAACGAGTTCACTTTCTTGGCTCGGTCTCTGACATCCCTGGCGTGCTGTCGATGCTGGATGTATTTGCCCTGACCAGCCACAACGAAGCCAGCCCGGTTTCAATTCTCGAAGCACTTTCCTGCAACCGTCCTGTTGTGGCGACTGATGTTGGATCGATCAGGGAATCGGTACTTGAAGGAACCACTGGTTACCTTTGCGAAGCCGGCAACGCGGATGAAATATCGGCGCGATGGATCCAGTTGCTTGGTGACGAATCACTCCGACAGTCGATGGGACGCAAAGGTCGAGCCCACGTTGTCGACAACAGTTCACTCGATGCAATGACCGAAGGATACACCGCGCTGATCGAGTCGCTTTACGGTCAGAAGAAAGGTCGTCGCAATCGAAGCGGCACTGCCAGCTCTCTCTTTACCTGGGCTGGATCTGTATTGCCATCAAAGCCGCAGGAACCATCCTGTTAGAGGCTCCGTGTCAAGCCCGAATTTGCCAGCTTTGCACGAACAAATATTCAGGCTTTCCAAAACATTCCGTACGCAAAAACGGGGCTTTGGAGTGGATTGTGAAAAAATCCGAAACAGTCTCTTTCACCCTCTGACATCCTCGCTAGAATCGCCCGGATTGAGGATTGGATGTTGCTCTTTTGCGACACACTAATTCGGCATCTTTCACGCCGCATTGTTTTTTGCGAACTCACTTGAACGCCAAAATTTCACAACTGATTGAAGCTGCGCCTGCAGTGTTGCCTTCACTATTGCTTTGCGATTTTGGAAACCTGGCCGCAGAAGTCGAACGGCTCGAAGACGCTGGAGTTGCTGCCTTGCACCTGGACGTAATGGACGGTGTGTTTGTGCCCAACTTTACTTACGGAATGACGATCATCTCGGCGCTTCGCAAGTTGACGGATATGACTCTGGATGTGCACCTGATGATGGTGAATCCGGAGAAGTATGTGGACGCTTTTGTGGATGCCGGTTCGGACATCGTCACGATTCATGCCGAAGCCGTGGAAGATGCGGTGCCGGTTCTGAATCAGATTCGGGACAAAGGAGCCGCGGCGGGGATAGCCGTGAATCCGGATACGCCTGTTTCCAGAATCAGCGATGCAGTTGCTCACGCGGATCTCGCGTTAGTGATGAGTGTCAACGCTGGTTTCGGCGGGCAAAGTTTTATCGAACCTGTGCTTGACAAGCTGGGCCAGATCAAACAGCTACCTGGTGGAGAAAACATCATCCTGGAAATGGATGGTGGGATTAACAAATCGACGATCGCCAAATGCACGGCAGTGGGATGCCAGCTTTGCGTTGCCGGAAGTGCTGTCTTCAAGACGCCTTTTGGAAATGATTACAACGCAGCGATTGAGGACTTGATGGGTGAGGTAAGTAGTGAAGATATATGACGGGGCAGACGGATCAAGGATTCTGTTAATACGCCCTGGCTCGACTGAGTTTGATGAGCAGGGCCGAATTATCGGAACGCTGGACATTCCACTCAGTGAGTTGGGATTGGAGCAAGCCGAGAATCTGGCTTGCCAGTCGATGGATCATGACGTGAAAGCTGTTTTCAGCTCTCCCAGTCTTGCAGCTCAACAAACCGCTGAAATTCTGGCCAAGTTACACGGGCGGAAAATCAAGGTTCATGATGCCTTGCGCAACATCGACCACGGATTGTGGCAGGGCAAGGAAATTGAAGAGCTTCGGACAACTCAGCCGAAAATCGCGCGTCAATGGGAAGAACACCCGGAAACCGTTTGCCCTCCCGGCGGTGAATCGGTCGAAGACGCCGTTCCACGGGTGCAGAAGTTTCTGTTGAAGCTTCAGAAGAAGCACAAGTCGGGAACGATCATGATTATCGTGGCAGACCCGTTGGCGAAAGTTATTTCCTCGCTGTTGAGCCAGCAGATTGTGTCAACGGAAGTCGAAGACGATTCAACGATAGGTCTTGCGACCTGCGGACGCATGGACCTGTTGCCATTGAGTGTTGAGTTGGCCGACGCGTAGAGCTGTGAATTATTGGAAACGCAGAATCTCAGGCGCGACAAATATTCGTCGTATCGCTTTGACACATACAGTTCAATCGAGATCGGGTTATCGGATTATTTGTGAGCGACAGGGCGCTAGCCGTCGGTTTGTTGCGTGCCAAAAACGTCGGCTTGCGGCTTGCCGCTGACTTGATTGAGCAGTATCTACAAACAGGAGGCGTGTGAAGTTTCAAATCACGCGTCTTCCAGAGCTTCAAGCTCTTCCCAGCGATTGAATTTCTTGTCCAGTTCGGTTTGCAGATCTGCAGCTTCTTTCTGGACTCGCGCGATCTCGTCGCCAGCTTTCTTGTAAAACTCCGGAGCCGCCATCGATTCGTGCAAAGTCACGATTTGCTTCTCAAGAAATTCAATCTTCTCGGGCAACGACTCCAGCTCGCGTTTCTCTTTGTAACTCAATCGGCGTGGCTTGTTGGATTCAACTGGTTTGGTCGAGTCAATACGCTTCTTTTTCGAAGGGGCCGAATCTTTGGTCTCGACAGTTTTCGATTGTCTCACCCACTCGTCATAACCACCGACGTATTCCTTCAGTCCACCGTTTTCAAAAACGATCGAACTGGAAACGACATTGTTCAGGAACTCGCGATCGTGGCTGACGATCAAAACCGTCCCTTCGAACTGAACCAGTTTGCTTTCAAGCAATTCCAGAGTTTCGGTGTCAAGGTCGTTAGTCGGTTCGTCCATCACGATTACGTTGGCGGGTTTTGAAAACAGTTTCGCCAACAGGATTCGATTTCGCTCGCCACCAGAAAGGAATTTGACTTCGGTTCGTGCCCGCTGTGGTTCGAACAGGAAATCCGAAAGGTATCCCAGAATGTGCGTTGGCGTTCCATTGATCAACAGGCGATCGGAACCTTCGCCCACGTTGTCAATCACCGACAACTCAGGATCGAGTTGCGATTTCAACTGATCGAAGTAGGCGATCTCCAGATTCGTGCCGCGCTTGACCGTGCCGCTGTCGGGCTCAAGTTCGCCCAGCATGACTTTCAGAATCGTTGACTTGCCGATACCGTTACGGCCGATGATGCCAACTTTGTCACCGCGCAAAATCGTCGTCGAAAAATCCCTGAAGATTGGCTGGTCGCCGTAGCTAAACGAGACTTCCTTCAATTCAATCGTCAGGTTACCGCTGCGCTGCCCCTGCTGGATCTTCAGATTCGAAGTCCCGACTTGTGAGCGACGTTCACTGCGCTGTTCTCGCATCGCCTTGAGAGCCCGTACGCGTCCTTCGTTGCGAGTCCGTCGTGCCTTGATGCCCTTGCGAATCCAGACTTCTTCTTCAGCGAGTTTCTTGTCAAACAGCGCGTTCTGTTTTTCTTCGGCCTCGATGGCTTCCTGTTTTCGTTTCAAAAACGTCTGGTAATCGCAACTCCAGTCGAAAATCCGACCGCGATCGATCTCCAGAATTCGATTCGCCAGCTTTTGCAGGAAGGCGCGATCGTGGGTCACGAACAGCAGCGTTGCAGAATACTCCTTGAGAAATTCTTCCAGCCATTTGATCGAGGGAATATCCAGATGGTTCGTTGGCTCGTCGAGCAACAACACTTCCGGTTCGGTCACGATGGCCTGAGCCAGAAGAACACGACGCTTCATTCCGGCCGACAGCGTTTCAAATCGCGAATCGGGATCGAGTTCCATTCGTGAAATGATCTGAGCGGCTTTGGTGTGAGCTTCCCACTCTTCGATGTCGATTTTCTCACCTGAAAACGCAGGATCAAACGCACGCTGTACGATTTCTTCGACCCTGCCCGTTTCCTCGGTTGGAACGTACTGCGAAAGCTGCCTTACGCGAACATTTGGCGCCACGATGATTTTCCCGGCGTCGGGATCCTGTTGCCCGGACAGCAACTTCAAAAGTGTCGTCTTGCCGGCTCCATTGCGGCCCAGCAGCCCAATTTTTTGCCCCGGTTCAATCACGCAAGTGACTTCGTCCAGCAAAGCGGGACCTCGGAATCGGATAGTGACGTTCTCGATCGTAATCAGGGGCATGGGGCGGAGGCGGTAAAGTGTGTAGTTTTCTTTGTGAAGTCGCAAGCGTACCATCATCCGCTCCACACTGGGAGGGATTGCTATACTGCATGCTTCACACTGCACACTTGACCACTTGACCACTACCCCAAAATGCAAATCGGACTCATTTCGGACACTCACAGTTTTCTTGACCCCAAAGTCTTCGACGCGTTTGAGGACTGTGATGAGATTTGGCATGCGGGAGACTTTGGGACGCTTGAGGTTGCCCAGCAGCTGGCTGAATTTCTGCCACTCAAAGGTGTCTACGGAAACATTGACGATCGCGCGATCCGCGATGAGTATCCTGAGAATCTTCGTTTCGAGTGTGAGGGCGTCGATATTCTGATGACGCACATTGCTGGCCGTCCGGGTCGCTATCCAGCCAGAGTGAAGCAACTACTGAACGAATCGACGCCCGACGTTTTGATCTGTGGCCATTCTCACATCGTTCATGTGGAGAATGACTGGAAGTACAAGAAGATGAAGTACCTTAATCCAGGAGCTGCTGGGCACGAAGGACAACATGTGATGCGAACGCTGATCAAGCTGAAATGCGAGAACGGAAAGTTAAAGGATATGAAGCTTGTCGAGCTGGGTCCCAGAGGGCGGTTGAAGTAACACCACGCATATTCTGTTCATCACTTTTCGGACGCCTTTTTTGCCTCCTCAATTCTTCTGTCCATTTCGGTTTTGAAAAACTTGACGTCTTCCAGCATATCCGTCGCCGCTGACATCACCGTTTGTGATTTATCCCGCCACTCAAGTCTTTTCAATTGTTCTTCGATCGGAGCGACAGCCTGTTTCCTTCTCTCT
>CAYUNP010000172.1:0-11029 GCA_964446085.1 uncultured Pirellulaceae bacterium | reverse complement strand
CTAGTGAATTTTTCCTTTGGAAAAGAAAATCAGCTCACTCAAATCTCAAACGTAAGTCCATTTGAGTCGCTTGGGCGACACACTCACTGCTCAACATGCTCTTCGATTCCCAACAACTTGGGGTCGGTTGCCGCTTCGCCTTCGATTACTGGAATCGGCCGCCAGTCAAACCAGCGATCCAGCAGAATCTTCTTCTCATCGGGAATCATCACACGATTGCCGAGCGTGTACATGGATCCCATCCACAATTCGGAATCTGCCGAGATCTTCTGTCCATCAAGCTGCACATCGTATCGGATCGCGAAGTGCGGACGAGGAAACCGATTCTCTCCCGGCTGAACACCATACATCATGTAAACCATTCCGCGGCCACGTTTACTTTTCCACCGATCGCGGCTGGGCAGTGGAATCACCGCCTTCCAGAGATCCTCCTTCTCAACGGCAGTAAACTTGTCTGACCGCTTGAACCTCGGAACACTCTGGCTGAAATGTTCAATCGCAATCGAATCCAGCACGCGTTGACTAAAGAGCTCTTTCGTCGCCTTGGGAGCACGTTCGATGACGATCTCAATCGACAAATCGCCATCAATTGAATCTTCGTACTTGAGTCGCTCTCCCGCGGAGTTAACCAAATGCAGATCGATGGTTGCCGTTCGGTAGAATCCCTGATTGAAAAGCGAAGCACTGCGTTCGTCGTTGCCGCGATAGTAGCGACCTCCCAATCGTGGTGGATGCAACGGATGCGGAGCCAACGGAAGATTGTCCGCGTCGATCCTGATCTCGGGAGCAATCAACACCGGTTGCACCGCTTGCAGCTCAGCGCGTAACGATTCATTCTCCTTGACAAGCTCTCCATTGCGAGAATAAAAATAGCCTGCCGCAACCAACGCAAACAGACTCAAAGCTCCAATGAAGATAAAGCAAGCCGCTTCCCAGCGAGTATGATTCGTTGTGAACTTGCCTTTGCGACGGGCCTTGGCGATGAATCGAAAGAGCAACCACGCCGCAAGACAAAGTAACAGCGCCGATGAAACAACCAACATTGTCACCTGGCTCTGGTCCATTCCCTCCAACAGAGAAGTACCATTCGCCGAAGCGGCGGCATTGGCCCTGAACGACGGCGGAGCTTCATTTGCAGCTGGCTGATTCGACGTCGATTCTGCAGTCTGCCGAACCCACGTCGCGATCACATCGATATTTTCCTGCGAAAGCGGATCGCCTTCCTTGGGCATCCGGTAGCCACTGGAACGCGAAACGATGCGAAGATAGAGTTCGCTTTCTTTGAGCGCCGCAGCCAACATGGGGTTTCCCGTGTGGCCCCCACGGCGAATCGCAGAGACTGATTCCAGCGACAATTCACCTTCCGTGTTTTCCCCGGAATGACACTGGAAGCAATGCTGCCTGAAGATCGGCAAGACATCCTTTTCGAAGTCCACTTCAGCCGAGGCAGCCCCGACCGAGAACATCATCGCGAAGATCAAGCTGGAAAGATTCGCAAACAAAACAACTCCAGGAACCAAACAGAATTCGTCAACAAGAAGCATCCCCGGACGTCTGCTGCAATTATAACATCGAAACAGACAAGGCCAACTTTTTTCTACCGTCGACGACGCGAATTGAGCCTGTCCGCGATCCCTGAAAAGAACCCATTTGAATTCGGATCGACCATTGGGTGTGACAGCATACTTTCATCCCTTTCAAGATTTCGCTCTCCTTCAAGCAGCGGATCCAGATCAACATCAACGGGCTCGGAATCCAGATCTTCGTCAGTTGGCTGTGTCGACTGTTCCGACGGAAACGCCTGTTGGAAACTGGAACCGTCCTGTTCGGGAACGTATGCAGCCGATGCGACACGTGGATTGAATTCGCCAGCGGACACCGGAGTCGTATCGCTACAACACCCTTTGCCCGGTTCCAGTCGTCCCGCTTTGATACTGGCTCGTGCTTGAGCATTCTCTGACCACGGTCCCTCAGTAAGCTGAATATTGAATCGACTCAGCAAGCCACCGGTTGCAAAGTGATAGTTCAGGATCGCAAGATTGTAGTCCGCGATCGCCCGATGGATGGCACTTTCGGCAGTCGCCTGACGTTGCTGTGCGTCGAGCAGAAAGAACACCTGATCGGTTCCTTCTTCGACACGCTTTCGTTTTGGATCGAGTTCGTCCTGAGCAGCGATTCTTGAATTGAAGCTGGATTTCATACTGACGAACGAGCGATCAACTTCGGTGAACGCGGCGTTCAAATCGTGTTGGATCTGACGTTCCTGTTCCGCAAGAATCGTGCGAGATCGAATCAGGTTGAGTTCCGCATTGCGAACAGCGAGATGTCCGGCCCTTTTTCCAAGCGGTCCGTTGAGTTCAAAACCCAACTGCCAGTCATCAAGATCGCCGCTGGTCAGATCCTCAACCGCACTGCCGTTAACCTGATCGCGATTGCCAAAGAGGTCGTCTCCAAAACCACGCCAACCATAATTCCCAACGAGGTCGAACTGCCATTTATTCAACTGACGCGATGCAATCAATTCCAGTTCCCGTTCCCGCACCAGCCACTTTTGCCGCCGCAGTTCGACTCGGCGTGAAAGTGCCTGTTGGCGGCTGGCGTCCCAATCAAATGCAATCGGAGCAACCACGGGCTCTGATGACGGCCGAAGGACACGGCCATCAACTGGCGGAAGTCCCATCAGACGACGCAAATTGCGTTCAGCACCAAGGATACCAGGTTGACCGGCACCTCTTCCGGCAAGCGCCGACTGCGCCTGAATTTCGAAAGTGAAATACTGCTGCCGCGCCTGAGCTTCGTCGTCTGGTCGGCCAACTCCGTTGTCGAGGCGCAGTTTACGATTCTCCCAGGTTGCCCTGGCCGAGTCACGTGCTTCATTGACTGTGTCCAGGTTGCGGTAAGCGTTGTAGAGCTCCCAGTAGTTGGTTTCTACATCACGGACAAGGTTGCGAACCGCCGCTTCGAAATCGCTGAGCGAAAGATCACTGCGAATACGCGAGATCAGAACGCCATTGAACTGACCCGAGCCTGCGATCGCGTTGGGACCGGCAATTCGATTGACCAGAGTTCCCGCTCCACGTGCCAAAGGCTGACGAAGCTCAACCTGATTGACGAGGTCGTAGGCACTTCCAAAGGCGTTCGCTGGCGAGCTGTTCCGGTTGTAGTCCGTGAGATTCCGGACGGTCAGTGTGCTTCCGTTTGCGGCCTGTTTGCTGACCTGAAAACGGAATGCTGAGGTGTTGCTGGTAAGCGTCGGAGAACCGGCACCAATGAACAGGTTGTTGAATACGCGCTCGCTGCGATTGTAGTTAAACGAGGACGTGAGCTGTGCATCGAAGGCGCTCAGGGCAGCTTCGACACCACCGGCTCCTGTTTCGGTGATCGCCTGATCGTAGAGCGTGCTGACGGCGCCCGGTGACGAAACGACAACACCACCAAGTTTTTGCATGACCTTGCTGTTGGCCAATGCAGAGCGAACACAATCGTCAAGGCTGACATCCCATGGCTCAGCCTGATCAAAGTTGGAGATCGTGATCGGCGGCCCCGAATAAGAGACCTCTTCGAGACTGGCTTCGTCCATCAGTTGAGGGACGGTGATTTTTTGCAGCTGGTCCGTGCAGGCAACACCGGAAACCTGCGTCGGGATTACGATTCGATTCTTCGTTGAACAGCCCGCCATGATTAACAGCGTCAGTGCGGCACAAACAAAAGTTCCCATACCGGAAAGGACCGTATTGGAAAGCCAGTGGCGCTTCATTTTCAAGGGACCGACAAATGATGAAGATGCAATTCTTCCTCAATATCGTCACAACCTGAACCAGCAATCATGATGACCGAAACAAGCAGAAGAACCCTTATAACGTAAAGAGTCTCGTTAGCCAGACGGCTTTCGCTGATCGTCACAGCTTAACATTCTGTTGACATTACCAGACGCGGATTAGCCCAACCCCTGTTGCCCATTTAACAAATCTGGCTTGCGAAGTTGGACCTGAAATCGATATCCGGTTTGTCGTTTCTGATCGGTCATTGCAGGCTGTAATGAATAAGCTGCGTTCAAAATCTGAAGGAAATCTGGAGGCTGAGTTGGTCGATCAAAACTTGTGAATGGGCAACTCGAAGCCACACTCTCAAGGTTTACTCCATCAAACAATAGTCCATTTGCCTGGCAGCCAGTCGGAAACCGGAACTCCACATTGGAAAACCCAATTGCATTTGCCGCACACGGCAGGGAACCGTACACGATCTGGCTCGCCATGCTTTTTTCATTCCTTGAATCGGCAACTCTGAGGTGGAAATCGCACAAGTTGAACGGGCTCTGCAGCGATTCGTTTCCCCGATTTCTTCACGACAGGCTACAATAGGCACTCCTTGCTTTACCAAATTAGCTTTCCCGGCCTCTGAATGAAGTTCTCTTACCCTAGCGGAGCCAAACCGCTCCGGGGATACACCATCAAACGCGGCATCGGCATTGGCGGATTCGGCGAGGTGTACTTTGCGCTCAACGACGCCGGGAAAGAAGTCGCTCTCAAGAAGATCCAGCGGAACCTCGACATCGAACTGCGTGGCGTCCGGCAATGCCTCAACATTCGGCACGTCAACCTGATCGCACTATGGGACATACAAACCAGCAGCGCACAGGATAGCTGGGTCGTGATGGAATACGTTCCCGGCCCGAGCCTGCGGGACATTCTGGACGATCATCCGCGCGGCATCCCCGATTCAATGTTAAAGCGGTGGTTCACTTCGATCGCTTCAGGTGTGGCTTACCTTCATCATCGGGGCATCGTTCATCGCGACCTCAAGCCCGCCAATGTGTTTCGTGACGATGATGCTCACGTGATCAAAATCGGCGACTATGGACTTTCGAAATTCATCTCCTGCAGTCGCCAATCCGGACAGACCGGAACCGTTGGAACCGTCCACTACATGGCTCCAGAAATCTCGAAAGGCATTTACGGAAAAGAGATCGACATCTACGCCCTGGGCATCGTGCTATACGAGTTGCTCACAGGTGACGTGCCTTTCGACGGGGAAACGTCCCAGGAAATCATGTACAAACATTTGCTGGAGGAAGTTGACCTCGACCTCGCACCGGCAGCGTACCGCAAAGTTCTGGCAGGCTGTTTGACAAAAGAACCCAAAACGCGGTTCTCGAACGTGTCCGAGTTAATGGCAGCGATGCCATGGCCCGAATTCAATGGCAAGGACGCGAAAATTCTGTCGTTGCATTCCGTTGGCGTGTTTCCGCGACCCGAAGTCGCCGCACTCTCTGCTGGCGGATCGGATCCTGGCTCGGCACCTGAAACGGGTGCCCGAATCGAACCAATTCTTATCAGCAATCAGGATACTTCGTCCCAGATGCCGGAAATCGTGTTCGGTGCGCTTTCTGATTACGCGCCCAATGACGAACGGCTGCAACGCGACGAAGTGCGGCTCAGTCGACTTCGCAAGACGACCCCGCCACGCGATTCGGCGTTTCCCGACGCCAACGCCTCTCCAGAAAGCAAACCGCCTGAAAAAAAGAAACTTGCCCGTCGAACGACGGTGGTCGGAATGGATCCGGTCGCGCTAATGGGAGCGGACGAAATTGAATCCGCGCTGGACGAAATGAAATCAGGCGTCTCGCCAGTCGTCGTGGATCCAAAAAACAAAGGCAAGCTGCGGCTGTCTCAGCGGAAACGAATTTTTGCCAAAAAAGTTGCTCGCAAATGTAACGCGGCAACCGTGCGATTCTCAAATCATCCGCTGGCAACACCAATTCGCATCGGGCTCCTCCTGTTGGCGGGCTCGTTGGTCGCCTGTTGGCCGCAGTGGTTGCCATGGATGGTTGTTGTCTTTGGTGCCGCCTACATTTCATGGTTGTTGATGCGCTCATGGGCAGGACAGTCTGAACTGGAACGCGCCCAGAAAAAGGTACGCAAGACCGGAATCCTTCCGAAAACCATTCGGAAGTGGCACCAGGAACAGCCGACAATGGATCGATTTACTCAGTGCCTGGGATCGGCACTGATCGGATCGATTTCCAGTATCGCACTGAGCCTGTTTGGTCTGGCGGTCTATCAGTCAATCACCGAAGCCACTGTCGAAGGGTGGGCTTTTTACGCCTGGCTTGCGATCACCTGTTCAACTGGCTGCCTTGGTGTGATTTGCAACGCAAAGTACTGGGAATCTGAAAACAGTGCTGACCTGTCTCAACGCCGTTTTGTCTCCGCAGGTATCGGCCTGGTAACCGGACTGGTCGCGATTGCCACGGCTTACATGCTCCACATCGATCTGGCATTTTCAAATTTCTCTCGTCCTGCCGCGGATATGGCTTTGGGTTTACCGCTGCCAAAGATTCTCGCCTGGCTGATTTTTTTCACTGGCTTGTTTGCAGCACTGCGTTGGTGGCGTGTTGTCGATCCGATTCGGGAAACACGTTTGAAAATCTGGGATGTTGGCATCTGCCTGGTCTGGGCTGCAACGCTAAGTCAGATGTTGGGACTTTCTCTGATAAGCTCCTGTATTCTCGCGGGAGTCATGTCGATTTCAGTACAACTGGCGACTCCCTGGCTGAGCGATCAGCGGCGCGAATTGATATGTTCTGGTTCCAATAAGCCGAAGGGGATTTGATGCTGCTGTTGCACCTGATTTTCGCAACGCTTTTGAGCCACTTGACCGTTCCAATTTCCATACAGGAATCGGATCTCCCCGACTGGGTCAATGAATTGCGTGAGCCGAATCGCTTCGTTGTCCAAACGGAGCAGTTCCCATCTCACTTTGCGGCCATGGAAGGATTGTTGCCTGCTGTCAGGACTGAAGTTTCGGATTGGGCATCAAGGAAGTTCGGCAGCGATTGCGAAGCTGTTGTTGCAGGTTTTGAGCTGGAAGAATTTCGCGAAGTGATCCTGGAAGAAATCGTTCACAAAAGCCGTGTTGATTACGACGATGAGATTGCAGAGCGTATCGAAGCCGATCACGATGACTACTACGTCGGTTACATTCATGTCCAAATCGACGCTCCATTTCGCAAACGAATTGAACAACGACTGACCAAACTACGATTAAAGAACCGCCTTGGCACCATGCTTGTCGCCGCAATATTCGGGCTTGGCTCGTTGGGCGTCCTGTGGGCCTACCTCTTTACCAGCAGACTCACACGCGGATTCTACATCAGTCGTTTGCGGTGGCTCGCTGGACTGTTGGTCGGCCTGTTGGTATTCGTTTGCTATGCGGTCAGTCAACTGCTGTCGTTTACTGGCTGACCCAAAGCCTGTAGACGCGGCGTGTTGCTAGCGAAACCACTGGCTTCAATTGACCGGTCCGGCAAATTCATGGATAGAAGAAGCCCTTTCCTGTCAAATCAAAAGCCGGGCTGATGCCATTCATTAATCTGGAACAATCTAATTGCGTGATGACACGGATCGCGAAGTCGGCCAGCACTTCCATCTTGCGGTGTGGCTTCGAAACGAAAGTCAACGGACTCGATGTGGCCATGAAAATGCCGCCGGCCTGGGCGAACAAGTTTCGATTCGCTTTTGTACGAAACCCTTTTGATCGACTCGTTTCAGCCTGGCAGATGTTTCAAAAACATCCTCCAGGAAACACGAATGACTTTTCCGCTGCAACACTGACACTCGACCGGGTTCTTGACGTCGTCGAAGATGATTCTGTTGGCATTTATGACGACGACTTCTGGAGCAAACTGAAACTGCACGCTATTCCGATGATGCATCCACATTACCGGATGCAGGAAACTGACTTCGTCGGTCGATTCGAAACACTGGAAGCGGATTGGCGTACGCTTTGCAAAACGCTGAAGATAAAACACCAGCCGCTGGAACACTTCAGGCAATCGGGACGAAGCGAACATTACTCCGCTTTCTACAATCAGTTCACACAAAAACGAGCGTCTCGCATTTTCGCCAAAGACCTCGTCAAGTTTGGTTATCGATTCGAGAGAAAGTCGAACCAGCCAAAGACACCGCAGCAGCAGCGTCCTACATTCCTGTTTCTGTGTGGCGTTGGGCGCAGTGGCACAACGGTGTTGCGTCGCAGCCTCGGAACCCACAAACAGATTTACTACAACGGCCATGAAAACAATGTCGTCCAGGACATCGCCGAAGTGGCACTCAGAAACTGCACGATGAAGTCGCGAAAGCATGCGATGGTCGTCGACCAACCAGAATACGATTCGAAATTTCGCGAGCTGTTGTGCGCGTTGATCTGGCCAGATGCAGAGCTGTCAAAGCGTCCCATTCGCATGGCGGCGATCAACCCGACACCAGCCCAACTGGACTACCTGCGACAGGTTTTCCCCAAAAGCAAATTCGTTGGACTTGTTCGCAATGGCATCGAAGTCGTTTCGTCGCGAACAGAGTTCCCTGCTTTCGCTTCCAGCAAATTTGAAACTCACTGCGATGTCTGGAATCGATCGGCCAGCGTTGCCGCGTGGGGAAAACAGAACCAGGATTCGTTTCGGCTGCTGCGTCACGAGTGGTTGTATGCTCCGGAAAAGCTAAAATCGTGGCTGTCGGAACTTTACCAGTGGCTGCAGATTGGATTTTCGGATTTGCCCGAACGCAAACTACTGAGCACGCTGGAACATCCAACCAGCGCCAACAGCCCGATTAAAACACAGGCGTTTTCACAATCCAAAATCGCAGACAGGAGAAATTACTTTTTGTCAAAACGCAATCGCTGGCGAACGTGGACGCCGGAGCAATTGAAAACCTTTGAAGATCGCTGCGGTCAATCGATGCGGAAATTGAACTACAATGTTCCGTACGAACAATTGGAAGAAGAATCTCTGGCAACCGGATAATTCAGTGAATCGCATTCAATTCTGGTTTTGGTCGATTGCCATTCTGCTGGCGTCTTTTTCGGCCATCGGTTTCCCAGCCACTGCCTTTGGCCAGGATTTTGACGAAGGCGACCTGGTCGAAGTACGTTCCACCACATTCCAATGTGGCGCTGATGTTTCTCCTGATGTGATCAAGCAAGGACGAATCGCCTGGTCGGGGCCCGATTGGGATGAAGGACCCGTTCACCGCGTCGAACTATCCGCGTTTCGAATCGGGAAGCGACAGGTCACGATGAAACAGTTCGCTGCGTTTTCGCCGACATACCGCCAGACGCTGGAAGCACAGGGTGGCACATGGCAAGACGACGCTCCCGCAGTTTTCGTTAGCTGGCATGAAGCATCAGCCTATTGCAAATGGCTCTCCGCGAAATCGAAAAAACAATACCGATTGCCGACCGAAGCGCAGTGGGAATTGGCAGCTTCGCAGACGAAGATTCTGAACCTGAAGGGAATCGCGGACGGGACTCAGGAGTGGTGTCACGACTGGTGGGCGCCGTATTCTGCTGATCCTTTAAAAGACCCACACGGTCCGGCAACGGGCAGTGTGCGAATCGTTCGCGATGGCGGTGGCGGAAGCGTCGAAGAAAACAAACCGGACCACAGCTACGTTGTCGATTATCGAATCAGCGATCGTTCGGCGACGGTTCCCGGCGACAGGCGACCCAACCTTGGATTTCGTTTCGTCAGCGGCGAACTTGCCGCCGTCCCCAGCGCCGGGCCGAGTGATTCCGAAGTCGAACTTGTGGGTTCGCCATTTGAGGACATCAAGCAACAAACCGCTGACTGGGCAGATTCAAAAAACAACTCCGTCGCACTGTTTTGGGCTGGAGGAAAGTTTGTCCAACCATCGGCGGACCGGTTTGCTTCCCTGCCTTACTGGAACCGTCACCATGTGCCCAGCCTCACCTGGTGCGACAACGGCGATCTGCTGGCGACAGCGTTTACGGCGCCTTTCGACAACAGTGAACAAATGGCAATTCTGATCACGCGTCTGCGACACGGGAAAAAGAAATGGGACGCGCCAGCACGTTTTTTCATCGCGCCCGATCACAACGTCACTGGTTCGACGCTCTTTAACGCCGGCGATGGAGTTATCCATCACTACAACGGCCTGGGAAACAATCTTTGCGAAGACTTCTCGATGATCAAACGCGTCAGCCGTGATAACGGAGCGACCTGGAGCCCGCCAAAAATCGTCCATCGATTTCCTGTCGAGGCTGCCTCACCTGAAAAGCCATCTGGATCACCGCGACTCTGGCCGCACATGGACCTGAAATCGTATACCAATGCCAACGGCGGTCGAACCCTGTTCATGTCGACTGATGTTGGCGCAGGAAATGACCTTGGATCGGCGATCTTTACAAGCGATGACGAGGGCGAGTCGTGGAACGAACTTACGCGCACGGGCTGGCAGTCGGACAACCATGCGATCGAGAAAAAACAGGCTGGATGGATTGCGGGAATTCATGCGCCGGTTGAGCGACTGAAGGACGGAACGCTGATCGCAATCGGACGCTCAAACAACATTGACGGTTTTTCACCGCTGAGCCGTTCGAGCGACTCTGGAAATTCCTGGACTTATTCAGCAAGTCCATTTCCTGCGGTGCTTTCTGGCCAACGCACCGCGTTGATGCGACTCGCCGAAGGACCACTGCTCTATATTGGCTTTACTGATTCGTCAGTCAACGTTCGCGCGAAGAAGATCAAAGGCATGAACTTTATTGATGCCGATGGCAACCAGGTCAACGGCAGCGGGATGTTCACAGCGCTTTCGTTCGACGAAGGCAAGACATGGCAAAATCAAAAACTGATTCCCAACTGGCACAAGCGACCATGGAAATCACGTTACACGGGCTATCTCTCTTCAATTCAAACTCCAGATGGAATCGTTCATCTGGTCAGCAGCAAGTTCTACTACCGCTTCAATCTTGCGTGGCTTAAAGAGCCAATGCCAGAGAGCCCGGATCGTTGAGCGACGCGAGGGCATCGTTACAGAACTAAGTATTGGCGGCACGATTCGCTATGTTGAGCAAAGTGGGACGGTTGGGAAATTTTTTCTCCTTTGTTTGTGTTTACGATGCCTTCGAATAGAGCGGCGATCGCGACACGATAAAGGACCAAAGGCCGGACTTGTCCGGGCGGTGAAGATGCCTCTTGGCGTCTGCAACCGATCCTTTTGCGTGGCGC
>CAYUNP010000171.1:0-11172 GCA_964446085.1 uncultured Pirellulaceae bacterium | reverse complement strand
GCGTAAGCGAGGGATCGATCCCTTGCTAACGCGGCGGGTTATGAAAACAGCGTGTGTAGACACCCGTTTTAAAATTTACTCCTGGTCCAACGACGGAATTTTACGTCCCGAAGTCCAGGTAACACCAGCCTTGTCCAAAGCCTTGCGCATTTTCGGCACGTCCTTCTCGACGATCTTGCGGAGTTTCGATTCGACTTCCTTGTACTTCTCGACGGCAATTTCAAGCTGACGACGATGCGTACCAGTTACGCCCTCGCGTCCCATTGAGCCAAACATCGCCGAGTTGAGTCGGCTGACCAGCCCCGGCAATGCGGATTCGTTGCGGGACGAACGCGTTGGATCGCCGTTGAACGCTTCGGAAAGATCTCTCAACTCCGTTTCCAGATCGCGAATCTTGTTGACCATCTCCTGATCGGCAGAACGTGAAGCTTCCACCATCGCTCGCATCGAAGCCAACTCGTCGCGGGTTTCTCGCGAAACCGTTGTGGCCGCTCGAACGACACTGAACACGCGACGCGCTTCTTTGGCGAATTCCATCGACGCTTCGCGATCTGGCTCCTCAAGGCCATCGATCTCCAACGGAGCAATTTCAAACTCGACTGGCTCAACAAGAACCTCAGTTTCGCCGTTCACTGTCTTCGAAACATCAACCGTGTATTTTCCCGGCAAAGCAATCGGGGCTCGTCCATAGCCTTCGTTGGCCCATGACATCCCCCAGGTCGAACGATGAATTCCCTTTGAAGTAGAACCCTTGATTCGATCCACAACGTTTCCGTCCTGGTCCCGGATCGTGAGCATCACCTTGGGAGCGACTTCGCGATCTTCGAGCTTCAGTTCGTCCCAGGAAGGGTAGGGCACGTCTGCATTGCGAGCTTTGAGGGCACTTTCCTTCTTTTTGCGTTTCTGTTTCAACGTTTGAAGTGAATCTTTCATGTGCCACGTGATCGTCACGCCATAAGCCGGATTGTCCGCCGTGTAGAAGCCGGCTCCCTGGAACGCTTTGCCACCCATCGCCATCGGGCTGCTTCTCTCAAAAATGCGACCGGTTTTGATCGGCAGAATCGCATTCTTCTCCAGCAGCTCTTCATTGATGTGACGAAGCGGCTCGTAGTTGTCCAGCACGTAGAACCCGCGACCAAACGTTGCCAAAACCAGATCGTTTTCCTCAGCCTGGATTTCGATATCGCGGACGCCGACTGTTGGCAAGCCACTGCCCAGCTTGATCCACTTTTCGCCACCGTTAAGGGTCACGAAACATCCGAACTCCGTTCCACAGAACAGCATGTCAGGATTTTCATGATCCTGTTTAATCGTGTAAACGCTGCCGCGTTCCGGCAAGTCACCTGTAATGTTGTCCCAATTCGCACCCCGATCGGTCGAACGAACGATGTAAGGCTTGAAGTCACCTCGCTTGTGATTGTTGACAGCAACGAAAACCGTATCTTCATCGTGAAGGCTGGCTTCGATGTCGTTGATGTAGCCAAACTCTGGGACGTCCAACGAACCAAACTTGCTAATCGGAGTCCACTCGTCGCCTGCGTCTTCAGTGACTTGTAGCATGCCGTCATCGGTACCAACGTAAATCAAACCGCTCGAAAGAGGTGATTCACTGACACTAACGATCGTGCCATACATCGATGTCGACATATTCTTGGCGACCGCGTCGACGCCCCAGACCCGCCCCATGACTTTCAGCTTGTTGCGGTCAAGGTCGCGTGAAAGATCGGGACTGATCGCTTCCCAGTTGTCACCGCGGTCATCGGATTGAAACAGGATCTGCGAACCGTAATAAATTCGCTTGCTGTTGTGAGGAGAGATCAACAACGCCGAATCCCAGTTCCAACGAAGTGCTTCTCCATCGGCAGAAGGTTGCGGCTTGATATCGATACGTTGACCTGATTTGCGATTGTACCGAACCAGCCCACCATATTGCCACTGTGAGTAGATCGTATCCGGGTCTTCAGGATCGACAGCAGGATCAAAACCGTCACCAAAGACCGTCACGAACCAGTCGCTGTTAAGGATTCCGTTGTTGCTGGTCGTTTGCGAAGGTCCGCCTTGGGTCGCGTTATCCTGTGTTCCACCGTAAACAAAGTAAAACGGTTTCTCGTTTGAGACGGCGACTTTATAGAACTGCGTGATCGGCAGGTTCGCTTTGAAGTCGTAAGTTTTCCCGCGGTCCCACGTTTCGTACAGTCCGCCATCGCAACCAACGATCAGGTGATTTGGATCGGCCGGGTCGATGACCATCGCATGATTGTCAACGTGCTTGTTGGCTTCACCGAGCCGGCTGAATGTCTTGCCGCCGTCTTCGGTGACTTTAACGTAAGTATCGAGCGAGTAAATGCGATCGAACTTGTGAGGACAGGCAACAATTTCCTGATAGTATTGCGGGCTGCCGCTAACTTCGCTGCTCATCCGCGACCATGATTCGCCGCGGTTGGACGAACGATAAAAGCCGCTTGAACTTCCGGTCGCTTCCACAATCGCGTAGACGACTTCCGGATTGATCGGTGAGATCGCCATTCCAATACGACCCTTGTCGCCACCAGGCAGGCCGCGGTTGATCTTCTTCCACGTCGTTCCGCCATCAGTTGACTTGTGAATTCCGGATTCCGGACCGCCATCGATCAACACCCATGTGTGACGTCGACGTTGATACGAACTGGCGTACATGATGTCGGGGTTGGTTGGGTCCAGGTGAACTTCGTTGATACCTGTGTTGGCACTGATGTCCAGAACTTTTTCCCAGCTCGATCCGCCGTCGGTTGTCTTGTACAAGCCACGATCGCCACCTTCGCTCCACAGTGGCCCCTGTGCCGCGACGAAGACGGTGTTGGAGTCGTCTGGATGGACGACGATTTTTCCAATGTGTTCGCTGTTGTCGAGTCCGACTTTCTTGAACGATGCTCCACCGTCGGTAGATTTGTAAAGTCCGTCTCCGTAACCGACGCTGCGCTGCGAGTTGTTTTCTCCTGTGCCAACCCAGATCGTAAAGTGATCGTTGGGGTCAATCGCCAGGCAGCCAATCGAGTAACTTCCGTAGTTGTCGAAAATCGGACGCCATGTGACGCCCGCATTGGTCGTTTTCCAGACTCCACCGCTACAGGCAGCCACGTACCAGGTGCTGCGATTCGTCGGATCGACCACCACGTCACCGATGCGTCCCGACATGAAAGCCGGGCCAAGATTTCTGAACTTGAGTGATGACAGCAACCCGGAATGAATTCCGGGCTGTGAATCTTCTGGCTTTTCCGAATCCTGTGCCGCTGCGGGTGCAACAAACAGCAGAGAAAGGATGACCGCGGTAAAAAGATTCTGAATCGAGTTGCGTGTGGAAGCGTTCTGTTCGAAGTTCACGTTGAGGCTCAAAGCTAGGATCGGAATTGGAAGACACCTGGTCCATCAATCATAGCTAACGATTCCCGAACTTGCGCGACGTTTTTGCAGCAAGTGACATCTCGCACATAGAAAAATCCGACTAACTGGATTTACCTTTCTTGCGGCGGCGATCATCGGCATCGAGATCGATCAGGGTGAATGCCATATCAATTTGCTTCGCTGGTTCGGCGGCCACTGGAGCGATCCTGTCAGAATCCCGAGCAGCTTCAAATTGGCTCACTGCGACAAAATTGCGGGACACAGATTTCGACGGGAGTTTATCGGAAAAATCTGACACGAATCGCGACAGGTTTTTGTTTCCATTGCCCGGAACGGTGATCAGATTCAGTCCAAAGAATCCGGAAAGGTTGTTGCGAATAATTGAGATGTCCGTCGAGTTAACCCGTCCGTCACGATTGATGTCGTAGCGGCTATCAATCCCGACCGTTGAAAAACCGGAAAGGTTATTGCGAACACCGGCAATGTCACTGGCGTTTACGCGTGCGTCGGTGGCTGAATTACCTGTGTCACCAATCGCGTTACCAAAATAGAAAACGTCCGAAGATAGTAGTCCTGTAACAGCGTTGGCCCGCATGGTGACTTGCAACCACGCGTTCTGAATCGCATTGTCAGGCCACGTCAACACAATTTGGTCAACTCCGGGAACGTCACCAGGTGTGGTCGATATCGTCGGCAGCGGAATACTGCTGGAATCGTTGAGTACTTGCCACGAATCCGGATCACTGTTGTTGCCCACGCGGAATTCAAAATCGTTCGTAGACAATTCAGAATCCAAACCAGCAAACTCGATGACGACACGATTGATGCCGTGTTCGTAACTGGTGTAGTTCGCAAACGTCGCAGTCTGACCTGGAAGCAACGCCGTCTTGTTGCTGTCGAGTGTGCTTTCAGTGAAAGATGAATCGCCGTAGCTAATACCTCGGGAACGAACGTTCGCCACAGCGCTAATTTCAAACGTGATTTCTGCGCTTCCACCACCCGAGTCGGTTCCCGTGATCGTCACTGTCTCACCTGAGTAAACCTGGCCAGGAGAGTAACTCCATTCCCACGTTCCGTCGCTGTTAAGAACGACCGAACCATGAGACGCCTCCAAAGTCAGTGTTTGATGGTCAGGTTCAAACCAGATGCCCGAGTTCGTCAGCTCCGTTGCAACGGCTCCGGATACGAAACTGGAGTCGCTATTGATGACCGGATCATGGTTCAGTCTCTCAACGGGCAAATCAATGTTAACGCTTGAAGTTCCTGAATCGTCGACAGTGACCGTTGCGTTGTACGTCTGGCCATCGTATTGCACAATCACATCGTAAGTACCACGGAACGCGTCAGTGGTAACGGCACCGTCACGTGTGGTGCCCTGAACGTCAGTCCACCATTCTCCAAAGACGAGGTCTTCGTAGGCCTGGCCGTTTGGCTTGATGGAAAAATCTGATCGATAGAGCGCCGCATCGGGAAGCCAGTGCGAACTCTCCCAAAATCCCCAATGCAGGAACTCGGTAACGGCCGACTGGCTAAAAGCCATCGTCATATAGTCACGAAGGTAGTCCGCCTGAAGCGTTTCGTCCTTCGTGTTGACATCGAATTCTGTAATCGCGATTGGGGCGTCGAACTGCGCGTTGTAATCGTTGATCAATGTACCCAATACGCCGATGTCGGTCAGATTCGAATCGTTGTAGTGACTCTGTTCGCCAATTACATCCAACAGTCCTTCGTCATTGAGCAACCCAAGCCAGTACTCGAAGTTGTCACGATGTCCTGTCGCGCTACCGTTGCTGGCAAAGATTCCGAAATCGTTAAGCACCAGTTTGATACCCGGATCGAAATCGCGAACTCGTTGATACCAGTCAACAATGATGTCGTCGCCAAGCAGATCCATCACATCGTGATTTGACCACGGCTCGTTGACAACGTCCCATTCCGGAATTTGACCATCGAACGCCGTAAGCACTTCATCGAATCGTTCTTCAATCGTTACCGTCAGCCAGGCATTCGCGGACTCAGTTCCATCGTCGACAACGCGAGAATCGTACTCCGCCCAAACACTGTCGGGCATGAATTCACGGCTGGGCCAAATCAGGTTGTGACCTCGCAGGTACAAGCCATTGTCGGTCGCAAAGTCAGCGCCTTGCTGAGCCCTCGCTGGATCCTGCAGATAACTGGTCCACTTGGCAGAGTTCTCCAACACCGCAGCGTTGAACAGACGATTGATTTCGCTCTGATATTTCAGTGCCGTCTCGTTACCGTTGGGATCAAGCTTGGAATCGAACGCGTTGATGGCTGAGCCGAACAGGAATTCATGATTGTTCTGTCGCAAAGAAACAACCGCTCCATCAAGCGGCACACCGTTGACGTCATGAACCGTGATCGTGACAGGAGCCTTGCGTTCGTCTTCGATACGCTGATCAGCCGACTCACGCCAATCTTCGTTGGCTCCCCGACCCTCGTAAGATGCTGATGGAAATCGCGACGGAAGGTCTTCGAGATCAACCGTGTTACTCAGGTTGGACCATTTGAATCCGCCAATCTCAATCGTCTGGATACCAAAGCCCGCATTGAAGACGGCTTGCAGTCCGTCGACGCCAAAATCGTCGTTGGCTTCAATATCGAATGAGAAGTGCTGCCATTGTTCGCTGAGCTGAAAATTCCGTGTAAAAAGTGTTGCGTAATCATCGGTACGCTGAACCACAAGGCTTGTCTCAGGATTCGATCCTGCGGTTGCTCGCAAGGAAAACTCAACGCGCATGATGTCACCGTTTGTGACGACACCTTCATTTCGATCGAGCGTCTGAATGTGCCAAAACTGTGGCGGGACCGTCGCAACATCAACTTCAAATGCGGTCGTGAATGACTGACCAGTAACAGGCACAAACTGGGACGAACCCCAAACGCCACCAATGTTGTTCAGGATAAATGAAGTCTCGGGTGAAAGAGAGCGCGGCGGGCCATAGTTGAACACCTGAAAGTCAGTGAACTGAAGCGTTTGTTCAAGATGCCCCAAATGAAACCCAAACGAAGCCTCTCCGCTGGAGTAAGACTCCAGAGCACTAAACGGAATTTGAATTTTGCTCCAATCTTCCGAAAGCGAAATGCCCTGAGACAGTGACTTCGTGTAGGGAGCAGATGACCTTTCAAAGATTGCTGACACTTCTCCAGGGCCACCAACCGACCTGGCCTGAAACTCGACCCACAGAATATCCCCCTCACTAACCGAACCGTTGACCCCCTGTCTAAGCTGCGAGTTAAAAGAATTCTCCAGACCGCCAGGAATCACCGCCTGGATCACGTTGCCAAAACCCGGATCGGATACTGTTGTAAATGAACCACCAAAGAAATCGAAATCCGAAAGCGAGTCGCCATTCCAAAGGCTGATTCCGCCAGCAGGTGCAACGGCATCGTCCTGCAAGGTCCCGTAAGCCGTTCGCTGGCTTTTGAGTCCAACGTCGTAGCCAGAACCTGCCAGCAGTTCAACGTTGAGCGATTCGTCGCCTTCGTTGTCAGTGTCGACCAGCGCATTGATCTCCAGGGTGACTGCAGTTTGGCCCGCAGGAATCGTTACATTGCCTGTGGTCGTCTGAAAATCGACTCCTTCAACTGCTTCTCCGAAAGTTGAGAACTGCACGTCCAGAGCATTCGTTGTCGGTCCGGTTCTGGTGACGGTGAATCTTGCCGGAACGGTAGATCCTTCGGCGACGATCGGCGTGTCAGAGAAGATTTCCACAGTCGACCGCACCGGAGACAGATACTCACCAGAGATGACTTCAATGGAACTCGTGCCGGGCTGAATCCAGCCCACCGCAAGATGATCGGCGCCATTGGCCTCTTTGTGCAGTGCTTCAATGAAGTACTCCTGTCCAGCGGCAAGGTACACCACAACTGAACGCTGAGATTCATGTACGTTCCATTCTCGTGGACCTGTTGCCGACTCAACTGAAGCAATGAGAGTTTTTCCTGACTCCGAATTTGTATTCGAAAGCCATAGCTCTGCTGATTCATCAGCCGCAATGAAAAAAGTGTAAGGTCCGGACACGGGCGCGTGAACGTAACCAACCACTCGCTGGCCAAAGTTGGCTCCAGCATTGCCCGCAGACTCAAACGATGACAACGTCGTGGCCGTGGAGGGACTGTTGGGAAAGTCGGAATCCGTCGTCAAATCTGAAACGTCAGATCCATTCAAGCCGTTCCAGCGCTGTGTTGTGATCGTTCCACGCTCGCTAGCGTAAAGCCGATCCGTTGGGACGACTTCGCGATCCAGACTGTCGCTGCTCCATTCGAGACTGACCGATGCGTTGCCTGTGTTCTCGCGATACTCCAATTGTATGTCGTAACGTCGACCAGCAATCAAATCGATCGATGCAGTCTCATCCGATATGGAACCGCTCTCAAATTCGTCAATTAATAATTGGCCGTTGACCCAAAGCCGTGCTCCATCGTTCGCGTTAAGAATGAATGAGTAAGTCTCGGTAAATTGCGATTCGACTTCTCCAGACCAACGGACAGAAAATAAATCATCTCCAATCGCAGCATCGGGCGATCCGGCACCCCAATCAAAATTGATTGCCGGGTCGATACGGACAAGTGCCGGGCTGGATAGATTGGTTGTGTCGAAGTACTGAGCCTGCAGTCCGTTGCCAGCGGTGAGCATGACGCGGTCTTCAAGCTTCTCGATCGTCGTGTGCGAAAAGGCAACTCGATGGTTTGAGGAGTTGCGTGGTCGGGAAGGCATACACAAATTCCAAACGAAAGTGCTAGCGGTCAAGGCGGGAAGAACGCGATTTGGATTCAACAGCGATCAGACGACATTGTACCTCAATCTTATCGACCGAACAAAAAGCGATTTGGCAAAGTAATCGCAGGGATTTGGACGCGGACTTTGAAATCGTTAGCTTCAAAAGCGCGACTCCAACCATGCCGCACCCAACTGCTAGCAGCTAGCTGCGGGCATCTCAAACTGGCGCTGACAAGGTTGCCCAAACTATGCATGATGTCGCCGAACTCGAATATTCGGGTTTGGATGGCCTTACAGCTTAACGAATCTGATAGAGCCTGCCGATTAATACGAGACTTGCGTTTTTGTATTTTGAGACGACCACAAAGAATGGTCACGCCACAAACACTTCGAGTGTTTTCCTACCTACAAAAGTTCGAAATTCCCAAAGACGCCTTTTTCGAAAACTCGTCAACACATCAACTTTGAATTGAAAAAGATCATGTTTAAAAAACTAATTCTACCTGTATTTGTAGCAATGATGATGACCGGAGGCATGGCCTACGGACAGGCTTTCGAAGTCATCGCCCCCTCCGATCTGGGACTGGCTGCTGGAAGCGGCACCGTGAACGGTATCTTCGACATCAGCGGCCTTTTGGGTGTTCCGTCGGGATCTGCTTCAGTGCAAATCGTTAACGGAAACATCAGCAGCACAGATACCTGGACCGTTGCCGAAAACAATCCGTCTACCTTTATTCTTTCTGGTTCCAGTGCAGTGGAAGTGTTCATAAACCACGGTGCAAACCTTGGTTCAGAAAACTTCCAGAATGGAAGCCTTGCTCGCGATGGCGTCACTTCTGCCGCTGGAGAGAGCTTTACTTTGACATCGACTCTGGACCCCGACTACACCTTTGGTCAAGAGGCGAATGATTTCTTCGTGGATTACACAGGTCCTGAGACCAACCAGGTCGAGTCCAACAGCACAGGATTCGTTTTCGTGTCGGACCAACCTGTCAGTTCATTCTCTGTGTTCTCATCCAACACAACTGACTTTAACAACGACTACACGCTCGGATTCAGAGCTACTGCTGTTCCTGAGCCTGCTTCTGGAATGTTGCTCGCCTTCGCTGGCCTGTTCGTTCTTCGTCGCAAGCGTAGCTAACGCTCAAACGTTAGAATAGAAAAACAAAGCCCCTTCAACACTTGTTGAAAGGGGCTTTTTTTGTGCACCGATCTATCTACTGCGGGTTATGTGTAACGACAACACCCCAGACGTTTCTAACCGGGCGGTCGCATCTTGAGCACCGACTCTCGAGCGCGGGTCAGGAATTGCATCTTGTTTTCGTTGGACTCCAAAAAGATCGGAGCACCAATCGAGATGCAGCTAAGCAGTGGAACAGGCAGGAACTCGCCCTTTGGCATCACTCGATTGAGATTGTCAATGTGTACCGGAACCAGTTCCAGGTCAGGGCGTTTTCTCGCCAGATGAAACAGTCCGCTTTTGAACTCCTTCATCTCTCCTGAAACATTGCGACCACCTTCAGGAAACACGATCAGGGAGTACTGATTTCCTATTTCGCGAATCATCATGTCGACAGGGCTGTTGTGGACTTTGATTTTCTTGCGATCGATCAGCAACGCATTGAACACCGACGCCATATAGCGACGCACTGGCCCGCTTCGCCAGTAATCTGCAGCAGCGACCGGCCGCGTCAAAGTGCGGATTGGCTTGGGTAGCGACGCCCACAAAACCAGCGCATCGAGGTGGCTGGTGTGGTTCGCAAAGTAAACTCGCTGGCAAGTATCCGGTTCGCACTCAACCCAACGGACAGTAGCTCCGCTGAGCATCTTGGCGATGAAGGCAAGCGTAGGGACGGTAATTTGTTTCATGAAGCGAAAAGTTTGGCCGACATGGTGATCGTTGAGAAGTCCTCGCTAGCAATTTACCACCAAATCACGTTGACAGTATATACGGGCTTCCCTAACCTCCGCACGCACCGGGAATGGCTCGGCGTCCTAATCTCGCATAACAGGTCAGCAAAAACTGCAATGAAACAGCCGCTTACAGTGCTTGTTCCCTGCAAAAACGAAGAGCTGAATCTCCGTGCGTGCATCGAGAGCTTCTACGATCTTGCAGACGAAATTCTGATCGCCGATTCTGGCTCGTCGGACTATACGCGAGAAATCGCAATGCAGTTCGATAAAGTTCGACTGGTCGAGCGCGAGTATCGTACATCTGGCGATTTCAAGAACTGGGCGATCCCTCAAGCCAAACATGAGTGGGTTCTGATCGTCGACGCCGACGAACGAATCACTCCCGAGCTATCCGAGGAGATTAAGCTCGAACTCAGTCGTGGCCCAAGCTGCGACGGCTACTGGATCTACCGACACAATCACTTTATGGGCCACCGTCTCAAACACGGAGATGCTCGCGGTGACAAAGTTCTTCGCCTGTTCCAACGCGACAAAGGCCGTTACGAAGGCCCCAGCGATCACGGCGAAGTGCAGATCTCAACTCGCAAAGTTGGCAAGCTGAAAAATCGAATGCTGCACTACTCTGTTTGGGAGTACGACCAGTTTTTCGACAAGCTCCATCGCTACACTTCTTTGCAAGCTCGCCAGTGGGACGAGCAAGGCCGTGACACCTCGTACTTCAAGCTACTCGTGCGCCCAGCATTCAGGTTCTTTCGCGAATACATCCTTCAAGGTGCCATCCTTGACGGGAAAGCCGGAGTACAAACTGCCTGGTTAGCCGCATTTTACTCTTTCAGCAAGCAAGCTCGCTTGTGGGAGATCAAGCACGGACGCGATCAGTCCGAGTTTGAAGATTGCTCGACCGGTATCGAGATCGCCCGGCAGCAGGACACAAATCGACGTCGTGCAGCGTAGCTAACGCTACCAGTTCTTGTCACAAGACTGCAATAACTTTCTATTGCACCTGCCTTCCTATTTTATCCGAAGAGCTGACTGAAAACAGCAAAACCGTGACAAGGATTCGCAATGATTCAACAACAGGCTCAAAACCAGGCGTTCTTGAGTCTTCTTTGTTGCGGCGCAGCATTTTTTCA
>CAYUNP010000170.1:9998-11283 GCA_964446085.1 uncultured Pirellulaceae bacterium | reverse complement strand
AATATGGCCAGGACTGAGTGCAAGCGTCCCGCTGGAAAAACTGAGCTCAGGCAGTGCCCAGCGCACTCGCAAATTCATCTAGCAACCGGATTGTCGTTTTAGCTACTATTGAGTACGAGGATGACAACAACCGGATTACCCGACTGGAAACAAAATTCGATGAAACGATTTCAAATTCTGTCTTTAATTGGTGGTGGGATCCGTGGCGCGTTTATCACTGCTTTCCTGAAAGAACTCGAAGATCAGCTTGGGCGACGGATTGCCGATTCGTTTGATCTGATCGCCGGCACATCGACTGGCGGCATCGTTGCTGCAGGGCTGGCATCGGGAATGACGGCTGACCAGATGCACGACTTCTATGTTCGCTACGGCGCGGGCATCTTCAGCCCCAGGCCGCCGTACCAGCCGCCGGGTGCTTCACGAGTTGTCTATCCGGTTGTCAACAAGTTCACGCGCGAGAAACTGGGATCGGATTTGTGCGACTTCTTTCGGTCACGCTACTGACCGGATGCACTCTATAAATCTTTCGGCGAAGGATTTGGAAAAAATACGCTCGATTCGATTCGGCACACCCGGTTGATCATTCCCACGGTGAATCTCACTCGCGGCGCTCCTCACGTTTTTCGGTCAGCGCACCTGCCCGAGGCAGTCGACGATCAGGATGTTTCGATTTGTGATTTGCTGGTCGCGGCGACGGCAGCACCGACCTATTTTCCGCATAAAGAAATCAAGGATCAGGCCTATGCCGATGGTGGGCTGTGGGCGTCTGACCCGAGCTTGTTGGCGTATGCAGAAGCGATGCGAATTCGCAGCGAATGCCGTCGCGGGAATTGCGACCCAAAATTTGCACCCGAGGATATCCACCTGCTGTCGATTGGAACGGGGATCTCGCAGTACTCATTAACGCCACCGGGTGGTGATGCCGGCATCATGTACTGGGTGCGGCACGTTGCTGATGTGATGGGTTCAGCCCAGACGCAGGGAATTCATCAGCCGCTAAAATTCATTTTGGGTAACAACTACACGCACTTGAATTTCAAAATGGAAGAACGTTGGGCGCTCGATGGAATCGACAATATTCCCGATCTCTTTGCTCTGGGTAAAAAACGAGCCGCCGAAGAATTTCCAATGATCAGTGGTTGCTTTTTTCAGCACCAACGAACTCAATTCGAACCGTACTTGCCTGGTTCCGAGGAATCTGAAATTCCTCACCAATACACTGCTTCAAATACCTGAGTGAAGCCCGGCTAAGTCAGTTTGACTTAAATATTCCACTTCAAAAAAA
>CAYUNP010000170.1:0-9898 GCA_964446085.1 uncultured Pirellulaceae bacterium | reverse complement strand
ACCTGAGTGAAGCCCGGCTAAGTCAGTTTGACTTAAATATTCCACTTCAAAAAAAACCGGCGCCCGCATGGCAATGGGACACGTCCTGGCGTGTGGCTGCGGCGTCTCGCTGCAGTATGAGTCAGCACTGTGGCGAGACGCCCCAGCCACAATTGGTGAAACCCTAGTCGAACCGAAAACCCAAAATCGAACCGGCTGATTGATCCTGATGACCAGTCATTTCATCGACGGCTTCTTTGAAGTACTCGTCCTTCAACACGATCTTGCTACCGTTGCCTTCGGCGGCAATCTGAACGACGCGATAGACGAGTTCTTCCAGAAACGCCTGGCTGCCTCCATCAGAAACATCGGCGATGTATTCCATTGAGAGATTGCTCGTGTCGTAGGATTCCAGATATCGTTTCAGATAACGAATCCTCAGATCGCGAGTTGGCGGGCCAAAGAAAATACACTGCGAAATTCGACCGGGACGATCCTTGATCGCAGCTTCGAGCCTTTCGATTGAATTCGTGGTCAGAATAAACAGCACGCTCTCCTCGCGCTTGAAAGCATCCAACTCATCCATCATGTCGCCCAGCGCCGTGCTGTAGAGATTGATTTCACGCGCTGTGAAAATCAGATCAACATCTTCCAACACCAAAACCGACGGATGCAGCAAACGGGCAAGGCTGCAAATTGTTCGCACCTGTCCAAGTCCCTTGCCCGTGACGGTGAGCGTGGTGACGGGCTTCAGCTGTCCGTGAATATATTGACACGTGTAAGTTTTCCCTGTCCCTGGCGGACCGTAAAACAGAACGCCGCGCTGCAGCGGAAGTCCCAGTTCGTGTAGTCGTTCACGGTTTTGAAAAAACGAAATCACGTTGCGGTCGATCACCTGTTTGACTTTCGGATCAAAGATGATTTGCTCTTCGGTGACCGAGGGAGGTTTGCGGAACGTGATCTGCATTCCGTCAGCCTGATTCGAGTTGCCGTAGTCGTCCTGCATCGGCTCCACAATATCGACTTGCAGAAACTTGTTGCGATAGATCGAATGCTCCACGCTCAGGCGGTCGATCTCGTGGGAGATCTCAGCCAGTCGGTCTTTGTCCTCGAAAGCGATTTCGATTTCACGTTGGTAATGGTTGTGCACCATCCGGATCGCACCGGCCTTTCCGTTTTCGAAGAACGTCCAGAAGCAGTCCTGCGGAAAGTGTTCGGTTTTTTCATAGTCCACCGACTCCTGAGTCTTTTGTGCTGCTGCAACGACCTTCTTCACATGTGCCGGAATGCGGTTCTGCAAAATGTCCAGCAGCGCCGCCCCGGTGTGCTCGGATTCGATCCTGGTACCCAGCTCCCGGGCATCGACCCAGGCTTCGATTGCCCGGTAGTAGTCCACACGGCGGTGATTGGTGTAGCTCTTCTTCAGCGTTTCCATCGCCGTCGTTTTTCGGGGCGCGATCGACTTTTGCAGCTCGCGATCGACACGCTTGTGGCCGTGAAACCAGTTTTTGATCAATTCTTCGAGTCCGGGCATGTATTGATTCCAGGTTGGAAGGTTTCAAATTGGTGGTAGTCGCTGAGCGGCAATTGCGTCATAATTCCGGCCCGAAATTCAACGGTCCGAAGTGAACACGATCCAATGAGCAAAATTGCGTTTCTTTTCCCTGGTCAGGGAGCCCAAACCGTTGGTATGGGCAAACAGGTCTGGGAACAACATGACACTGTCAAACAGATATTTGTTCAAGCCAACGACATTCTAGGCTATTCGATTCAGGATATTTGTTTCGAAGGCCCTCAGGAAAAGCTCGATTCAACCGTCATCAGCCAGCCAGCTCTATTTGTTACGAGTATGGCGGCCATAGAGTTCCTGAAAGAAACCAATCCCGAAGCCGTTGAAGCATGTGCGGGCGTCGCTGGACTGAGTCTTGGCGAATATTCGGCTCTGGCGTTTTCCGGTGCGATCAGCTTCGAAGATGGATTGCGACTGGTGCAAAAGCGCGGCGAAGCGATGCAGGCGGCTGCCGATGCATGTGCCAGCGGCATGGTCACGGTGCTTGGCCTCGAGCCAGAACAGGTCACTGCGGTATGCGATGAAGCTCGCGCTGAAGGCGAAGTGCTCCAGCCAGCCAACTATCTGGGCGCGACGACAATCGTGGTTTCGGGACAAAAGGCCTCCTGTGCCAACGTCGAGCCGGTTGCCACAAAAGCCGGCGCCATGAAAGTTCTGCCACAGGCGGTTGCCGGAGCTTTTCACACGCCGGTGATGGATCCTGCAACCGAAGCGCTAAAGTCAGCTGTCGATGCAGTTCCGTTTTCAGATCCGAACGTTCCCGTCTATTGCAACGTTGATGCGACTGCGCATTCACAGGCCGCCGATTTTGGTCCACTGTTGGTGAAGCAGATCTGCGCTCCGGTTCGTTGGCACGACACCATGACCACGATGATCGCCGATGGCTACGATGAGTTCTACGAAGTCGGAACGGGTCGCGTTTTGCGTAGCTTGCTAAAGCGAGTCAATCGAAAAATGCCGACTCACGGAACACTGGACTGAATCACCGATTCCACACGCACTCCTGTGCAGTGCCTTGCGGCTCACAAAACAGATACTGAAAACCACACACCGAAAACCGAAAACCAAACAAGGACTAACTATGAGTCTCGATAAATTCTCAGTCGATCTATCCGGTCAAACAGCCATCGTCACAGGTGCCTCTCAGGGACTTGGCCGTTCGATCGCGATCGAGCTTGGAGCAGCTGGTGCTCGTGTTGCTTGTGTGGCACGCAACGCTGACAAACTTGCCGACACCGTCAAAGTCATCACCGACGCGGGCGGACAAGCCGAAGCTGTCCAGTGCGATGTCTCTGACGGAGAAGCCATCAACGCCGTTGTCGACAGGATCGCGGAAGAATGGGAAAAGGTTGATATCCTTGTCAACAATGCGGGCATCACACGCGACACGCTGTTGCCCGTCATGTCCGACGAGCAATGGGACGACGTGATCACGGTTAACTTGCGTGGAACATTCCTGTTCACTCGCGCGGTGTCCAAGCAGATGATGAAGGCGCGTTACGGTCGCATTATCAACATCTCCAGCGTTTCTGGCCTGATCGGCAATCCGGGGCAAACGAACTACTCGGCATCCAAGGCAGGTGTGATCGGAATGACGCGGAGCTTTGCCAAGGAAATTGCCAAACGGAAGGTCACCGTCAACGCTGTGGCTCCCGGATTTATCGAAAGCGAAATGACTGAAAAGTTGGGCGATTCGATTCTCGGAGAAGTCAAAAAGCGGATTCCGGCGAAACGGATTGGCGTTCCTGAAGACGTTGCGGCATGCGTCCTGTTTTTGGCCTCGCCCGCGGCAAGTTACGTAACCGGGCAAGTTCTTACGGTTGATGGCGGCATGACGGCCTGATTTTCCTTAATAAATGGGTGAAAAAGGGGCTGATTTTCGTTTGAGCCTTGACCCATTTTAAGGGTTTCATCTATCTTTAGTCGCTTGTCCGGTAGCCCTCTGTCGGAACGGTGTGAGTTTGAAGTCGAACAATCACTGAGCAATCAACGTTATCCTGAGTTTATAAGAAGGAGGCCGATATATGGCATCGGTCGAAGAACGCGTAAAAGACATCGTCGCTGAACAGCTTGGTGTTGATAAAGAAAAAATCAAACGAGAATCCAACTTCGTGAACGACCTCGGCGCGGACTCATTGGATACCGTCGAACTGGTTATGGAGCTCGAAGAAGAGTTCGATATCAGCATCGCTGACGATGCAGCTGAAAAAATTCAGACTGTTGGTGAAGCGATTGCTCATATTGAAAAAGGCTCTGCCGCATAACAAATCTGACAACGGAAGCTCCGCCTGTTCGATCCGGCTTGACCGGATTTGCCAGGCGGTCTTTTTATAGCACTGTGCTGTTACTCTTTGGTCGCGTTAATCGCGAGTAGATCGCTGAACATCGGGATGAATTAATGAAACGGCGAGTTGTCGTAACAGGTGCTGGAATTATCACGCCGATAAGCTGTGATATTGATGAGTGCTGGAAGCAGATTCTCGAATGCAAAAGTGGCATTCACGACATTCAATTATTTGATACGTCCGACATCAAAGTAAAAATTGGTGGCGACGTCTACGATTGGCAGTACGGTGAAACGACTGCTGAAGCCAGACGCATTGACCGCTATTCGCAATTCGCGATGGTTGCTGCGGGCGATGCGATGAATGCATCGGGCTGGAAGCTTGACGAAGAACGTCGGGTGGTCTTCGATTCGCCCGCCGACTCTTCACGTTTTGGCGTCGTACTGGGTTCAGGTATCGGTGGGATGACCACCATCTATGACCAGATGAGCCGACTGATTGCCAAAGGTCCTGGCAAAGTTTCGCCTCTGACGATTCCCAAGCTGATGCTCAATGCCGGCGGTGGACTGTTGGCGATTCAGCATGGTTTGCGAGGTCCCAACTACAGCGTTGCCACTGCCTGTGCCAGTGCAGCCAACGCGATCGGAAACTCGATGTATCTGATTCGCGATAACGTTTGCGATCAGTTGATCACCGGCGGAAGTGAAGCTGCCATGACGCGCATGGCGCTGGCTGCCTTTGCAAACATGCGAGCTCTGTCCAGGAATGACAATCCGGAAACGGCGAGTTGTCCGTTCGATAGCAAACGCGATGGTTTCGTGTTCTCTGAAGGCGCCGGAATCGTCGTCGTTGAAGAGCTGGAAACGGCGCGGGCCCGTGGCGCGAACATTCTTGGTGAGATTGCCGGTTTTGGAACCAGTTGCGACGCCGGGCATATTACTTCTCCCGACGAAGAGGGCAGGGGAGCAGCTCAGGCGATGCAGGCTGCGTTGAATGACGCTGGTCTCAATCCGGGCGAAATCGATTACATCAATGCTCATGGAACAAGCACGCCTTTAGGCGATAAAGCTGAAACGCGGGCGATCAAGCAGGTCTTCGGCGAGTCTGCCAAAACGGTTTCGATCAGCAGTACCAAAAGTCAGCTTGGCCATTCGCTGGGTGCTTCTGGCGGTACCGAGTTGATCATTTGTCTCAAGGCACTTCAGGATGGTATCGTTCCTCCGACGGCCAACCTTACGGATCCCGATCCGGATTGTGATCTCGACTATACGCCGCTCAAGCCGAAGGAAAAGGATCTCACCTACGCAATGAGCAACAGTTTTGGTTTCGGTGGGCATAACGCATCGGTCATCGTCAAAAAGTTCACTGATTAGGTCGCGTCATGACGCTCGCGATTGATTGCCAGAGCCTGGTAAAGACCTATCCAGGCAAGCCGCCTGTGGAAGCCGTCCGTGGGATTGATTTCCAGGTTCAGGTTGGCGAATGCTTTGGTGTGCTGGGGCCAAACGGTGCCGGTAAAACCACGACGATCGAAATTCTCGAAGGGCTGCTTCCGGCAACATCCGGAACCGCGACGATTCTCGAAATGGATTGGCGTTCACAGGCAACGCAGATTCGCGAACGTATCGGCGTCTCGCTTCAGGAAACTCAACTCAGTGATCGACTGACGGTCGGAGAAACGCTGGAACTCTTTCGCAGCTTTTACTCTTCGGGCATCACGCCACAGGAAGCGATGGGCCGCGTCTCGCTGGAAGAAAAAGAAAACAGTTGGGTCAAGAAACTGTCCGGTGGTCAGAAACAGCGACTGGCCGTTGCGACGGCGCTCGTTGGCGATCCAGAGTTAATCTTTCTGGACGAACCGACTACCGGACTCGATCCGACCAGCCGCCGACAGCTGTGGGATATCATTGAAACCTTCAAAGCCCAGAATCGAACAGTGATGCTGACAACGCATTACATGGAAGAGGCCGAACGGCTTTGTGATCGGGTGGCGATTTTCGATGCTGGAAAAATTATCGCTGAAGGTTCACCAATCGAATTGATTCGGTCGCTGGGAGCGAATCACGTTGTCGAATTTTCAATCAATCAAACGGCGGTCAAAAAGTCGCTGGACTGGATTGAGAAACTGCCTTCGGTCAGTCAGGTGCAAGTCGATAATAACGATGTCCGGGTCACGGCCGATCAATTGCACGAAGTGTTGCCGGGTTTGGTAACCGGGCTGCAGCGGGATAACGTCGCATTGACGGGACTATCGACGCGACAGGCGACTCTGGAAGATGTGTTCGTCAATCTCACCGGCAAACAACTTTCGGACGAGGCGTAAATGATGAAGTCTCGACATCCAATCATTGCTTTTACGATTGCCCGTTTGAAGGAATTTATCCGTCGTCCCGAAGCCATGTTTTGGGTCTACTTCTTTCCGGTGTTGATGGCGGTGGTGTTGGGCGTTGCGTTTCGCAACCAGCCCAGGGAAGCGCTGATCATTGATGTGGTTCAGGGACCGCAATCGGAAGTTCTGCTTGAGCGACTTGCTGCGATGCCGGAACTCAAGCCCGAGTTGGTTTCGAAAGAAGAATCCCGTCTGCGACTGCGAACCGGCAAGGCCATGGTGGCGGTCACGGCAAAGGACAGTGGCAATGATTTGACTTATCAGTTCGATCCTCAACGTCCCGGCAGTGTCGAAGCGAGGAACTTTGTCGATGCCCAGCTGCAAACCGAACTCGGACGCAAAGATGTTTTTGAAAGCACCGATGTTCACTTTTCCGAACCTGGCGGAAGATACATCGACTTCCTGATTCCCGGCTTGCTGGCGATGGGGTTGATGGGCGGCGGTCTGTGGGGCGTTGGCTTTGCGATTGTCGATCTGCGGATTCGGAAGCTGTTGAAACGATTCATGGCGACGCCGATGAAACGAACGCATTTTCTGCTTTCGATGCTGCTCAGTCGGCTGGTGTTCATGATCCCGCAGATTGTGATTTTGCTGATCTTTGCGTGGTTGTTCTTTGGAGTCCAGGTTTATGGAAGCTGGCCGGCGCTGATCGTGGTGATTCTGCTGGGAGCCTTTGAGTTCGCGGCGATTGGCTTGTTGGTTGGCTCCAGAGCTCGCACGGCTGAGACGGCTTCGGGGTTGATGAACCTGGTGATGTTGCCGATGTGGACACTGTCGGGGATCTTTTTCTCATACGAACGATTTCCGGAAATCGTGCAGCCGATCATCAAGTTGCTGCCGCTGACGCCCGTCATCGATGCGTTGCGAGCGATCATGTCCGACGGCAAGTCATTGGTGAATATTCTCCCGGAGTTGGGAGTTATTGCCCTTTGGTGTGTTATACCGTTCTTTCTCGCACTGGTTATTTTTCGCTGGAACGACTGATCGCGACCGCCCTGGCTGCGAAGTGTTGCCTTCCTCCCAACCGTCAAAAGCCCACTTTCAAAGTTTTGTCCTTTTCCTTGGGCCGTGATCTGACTAGGATTGCGGGCTGTGAAAGAGAGACCTCGGGCCACAAACTGGATCCGAAAGCCAACCTTTTCCTGTTGATTCACTGGCTTGTTTGCGAACAAGTTGACACTCAACGGGTCTTTCACACACAGCGACCAGTCTTCTCATGTCGTGGTATCTCCCACGACGGCACGTGATATGAAGCGGCGTCGCACCCTTAACTGCGTACGCCCGTGAACCGGACATTCATCTGTCTGTACGTTCGCATGTATCCGCAAACGTATTCCCTACAGCTGGCTCAAGGTTCGCCCTGACCGCGCTGAAATTCATCTCACGAAATACCATGACATCGAAATCTGAAAATAACGAATCAAAGAAATCAATCCCGACAGTCGTTGTCTTTGACGACTCCAACGTAGCGGAAGTACCCGCAACCAAACCCGAAATTGAAATGGAAGCATCCCAGCCAGTGAAAACTCTATCTGAAGAAATTCTCGAATCTGCCAACGCAACTGTTGTTGCAGAAGAAGCGGCCGCCGCCAAAAAAGAAGCCGTTCCAACATCTGAAAAAGTCGAAACCGTGGAAACAGTAGAAGCTGTTGCTCCCGTCGAGCCGGTCACACCAGTTGAGCCCGTGAAGCCGATCACTCCCATCAAGCCTGTCAGGAAAACGGCAGCCGCTGAAGAAGTCGTCGTCGATGCTGACGCGAAAGAGAAGCTGGCTGCAGAAACGGTGAAGGCAGCTGCTGAGCGCGATGCAAACAAAACACGATTCCGTGACCTGAATCTTTCTGAGAACGTCCAGAAGGCCGTCGCTAAATCTGGCTACGAATTCCCGACAGCCATTCAGGAACAGATCATTCCACATATGCTCGACGGCCGTGACGTAATGGCTCAGTCACAAACCGGTTCAGGAAAGACGGCTGCGTTTGCACTTCCGATCCTTTCAAAGATCGATACCAAAACAAAAGTTCCGCATGTTCTGGTACTGGCTCCAACTCGTGAACTCGCGATTCAGGTTGCCGAATCTTTCGACAAGTACGCGTCTCAGGTTCCGCGATTCTCAGCCGTTGCGATCTACGGTGGCCAGGACTACGAAATTCAGTTTCGTAAACTTCGACGTGGCGTGCAGGTTGTAGTTGGAACGCCCGGTCGCGTGATCGATCACATCAATCGCGGTACGCTCGACTTGAGTAAACTCAACACACTGGTTCTCGACGAAGCAGATGAGATGCTCAACATGGGTTTCCTTGACGATGTCGAATACGTGCTGGACAAGACTCCAAAGAGTCGACAGGTCACGCTGTTTTCTGCAACGTTCAACAACGACATCAAGAAGATTGCCAAGCGTTACTTGAACGATCCTGTGCAGGTCAAGATTCAGCGTAACACGATCACCGCTGATTCAATTCGCCAGCGAGCGATCCTGACTCCGAACCGTGACAAGATCGACTTGCTGATTCAAATGCTGGAAGTCGAAGAGACCGATGGCGTCCTGATTTTCACACGCACCAAAGATTCAACGATCGGCGTTGCGGAGCATCTCAATCGTGCGGGACTGAAAGTTGCCGCGCTCAACGGCGACATGCCACAGAAGACGCGTGAGCGAACGATCGAGCGACTCAAAGCTGGAAGGCTCGACATCGTCGTGGCAACGGACGTTGCGGCTCGCGGTCTTGATGTAACTCGAGTGAGTCATGTTTTCAATTACGACTTGCCCGAAGGCACTGAATCCTACATTCACCGCGTTGGCCGTACCGGTCGCGCAGGCCGCAAAGGCGAAGCGATCATTTTCCTCACTCATTCTCAACGCGGCAAGCTGCGGATGATCGAACGGGCGACAAAGAAGACGATCGAGATCGTTGATCCTCCTTCGGCGAAGCATCTCAACGCGATGCGTGTCACCAAATTGCGTGACACGATTTCCAAAACAATCACGGGTTCCGATCTGAAGCGTTTTCAAAAGCTGATCACCGATCACGCCGAAGAGACTGGCGAATCAATGGAAGACATCGCCGCAGCACTGGCTTTCATGGGCCAGCGCGGAAACGAATTCTTCTCAACGGACAAACCGAAACGACAACGCCGCGAACGCGATGATCGCGACGGGGGACGCGAAGGTCGTGGCGGACGCGAAGGTCGAGAGTCTCGCGGACGTCGAACTCCGGGTGCTCCGGAATCCGGAATGACTCGATACCGAATCGAAGTCGGCCATCGCGATGGGGTCAAGCCTGGCAATATTGTGGGCGCAATCGCCAACGAAGCCGGCATCGAAGGTCGCAGCATTGGTCCGATCCAAATCTACGGCGGTCACAGCACGATCGACTTGCCATCGGGTATGCCGGATGACGTTCGTGAAATTCTGGACAGCACGCGTGTCGTTGGCCGTGAACTGAAGATCCGTGAAGCGACTCCCAAGGATGAAATTCAGGAGGATCGCGGCAGTCGTGGTCGCGGAGGATTTGGTGGCCGCGGCCGCAATGAACGCCGCGGTGGTGGTGGACGTGATTCTCGCGGTGGCTCACGCGGCGGTCGATCACGTAGCGGCGGCGGAGATTTCCGTAGCAAAAAGAAATCGGGCGGTGGCGGAAGAGCCTTCGCTCGCGTGAAGAGTAAACGCAAGAG
>CAYUNP010000169.1:6553-11405 GCA_964446085.1 uncultured Pirellulaceae bacterium | reverse complement strand
GGAGCTGCGATTCCGCACTACGTCGAATTGTTGCCCCGCCTGGAAGTCGAAACGCAAGTTGACCTGCTCTGGATTATCGCCACCATGCACTACGATGGAGCTGGCTCGAGGCTGAAACGCAAACAGACGCGCTCGGCAATGGAAAAAGAAATCAACTTTGCAGACCTGGCCACATGGTATGACAAAGCAATCGTGGAGGCGACGCGTTTTGCGATCCAACTGGCGGAGTCAAAACATACGACTCCTTTTTCAGAGTTTCGACTCTTCGAAGCCATCGCCAACCTGCGTGGTGATAACTCGACTTACTACTTTCTTCGCGACTCGATTGAATTCCAGTTCATGTGCCCGAACTGCGACGCAAACCTGATCGCGACTGAGCAGACAGACTGCTATCAGATAAGCGGCGCATCAACAGACGACACGGCTACCGTTTCCGTTTCGCCATCGACTTCCCTGGCCGACTCAATCAAGCGACCGTATTACGATTCTTTGCTGCCCTATTACGAAATGATGGTCACGGGGAATCGCACCGCAATCCTGAATTGGCTCAAGCAAGTGCTGGGCGAATTCCCCTGCCCGGCATGCAGCCAGAATTCCTTCATCGCCTACGACGACTTTTTTAGAAGGTAACCCAAAGTGTTGGTCGCATCAGCGTTTAATTCTGGGTTACAATTTTGGTTCGCTCCGACTTCCCGCTGGAAACCCAATCATGAATCGAATCCTGTTCTCTGTTTGCATTGCGACTGTGTTGGCTCTTTCGGGCTGTAGCGAGCCCGATCAGCAACCAAAGATTGTTCAACAATCCAACCAGCCCCAGACAATCACGGACTCCGAAACGACGGACCTTCCGAATCCGGATGAAGCGCCGACAAGTGAAAGTGAAGACGACACCATGTTCGGAGACAGGTTTCCTGAAGTCCTCGCCGTGGATGCGACGCTGATCGAAAAAGAAAGTTGGCGATTCAGCGTAACCCTGTCCAGCACCTACGACTCGCCGCAACGATATGCAGACGCCTGGCGAGTTCTCAACGACAATGACGAAGAACTCGGCATCCGGATTCTCGGCCATGACCACGCCAGCGAGCAACCGTTCACGCGATCAGGAACGATACAGGTACCTGCTGATGTTGAAACGGTGTTTGTCGAAGGACGCGATCAGGAAAATGGATGGTCTGGCCAACGTTTCGAATTCAAACTACCCTAGCCAGTGGTCTGTCAGACCTGGCTTGACCAGTTGATCGGGTGCCATGCCCTACGCAAACGTGAGCATGCAAACGTCAATTCGGCTTTGACAAACCACTCGGACTGTTTGATATATGTGAGCGGCAAGGCACTAGCCGCCGGCAGATCAGGCAACGAACCGGCGGCTAGCGCCTTGCCGCTCAGAACTTCCATTACACAACAAACTCGCATGAACAACATCTCAAAACTCTGCTACCTGTTTCTGGCCGTGGCGATCAGTGTCTCGATGGCGACCACGACGTTGTGCGCGTCACCGCTACAAAATTCTGAAAAGGCAACCACCACCTCGGTGCAGGGACGGGTCGTGATACCCAAGGATGTCTCAGAGGGAATTAAAACCGATGGCATCACTCTGGACAAAGTAATCATCAAGCTCGAAGGCAACTACAAACATCCGCGCAGGCCCTTCCCCGCGAACTGGAGCGAGATGACGCGTGAAGAACGAAAGCAATGGAGCAGCGAGTTCAAAAAATCTGATGCCTTTAAAGAACATGAACGCAAAGCCGAAGAAGCCCGCGCCAAGCGACCGACCTTTACAACACAAGTTACCGAAGACGGCAGTTTCACTTTTGAAAACATCAAGCCGGCCTGGTATCAGCTTCGTGTGATGATCATGCACGCCAACGCGAAAGGCGAACCAACGTTCGAACTTGCTCGTGGCTATGCGCTGCGGCAGTTCATTATCAAAGATGCAGAGAAGCCGCATCGCCTGGGCAATCTGGAACTGAAATTAAAAAACGTCCTGTGGCCTGGAGACACCGCGCCCGACTGGGAAGCCACCGCCTACGATGGCAGCAAGTTCAAACTTTCGGACTTTCGGGGTCGTTATGTCCTGATTGATTTTTGGGCAACATGGTGTGGGCCTTGCCTTGCCGAAATTCCGAATCTCGAATCCGCCCACAAGGACTTTGGCGGAGAGCGATTCGAGACGATTGGGTTAAGCGTTGACAAGACCATGGACCTGGCCGTTGAACATCACGAGAAAAAACCCTCTGCCTATCGCCAGGGTTTCCTTGGCCAGGGCGAGCGGTATCAAAAGATCCGCGAAGCCTGGGGCATTGAGGCAATTCCTGCGATCTGGCTGATCGGCCCCGATGGCAAACTGGTGGCTCGCGACCTGCGTGGCGAAGCATTGCGTGAGGCAGTGCGAAAAGCACTTGAGGTTTCGCCCGAAAAGGATTGACCCTCTATATAGTGGCAGCTGCAGACAGGCGGATCACAGATCAGATCCGATGCCGTCTTTTTACTCCTTCAAATGCTGTTCAAAGAACGCTTTCATCCTTGCCGCGTAGGGCACGCCGAACTTTTTGAACGTTGCTTTGACTTCGTCGGTTGGCTTCCAGTCGAAGAAAGCGTGGCCGACTCCATCCACTTGATCGTAGACCACGGTCTGCCCTTTTGCTTTCAAGGCATCTGCAAATGCACTCACCTCTTCATGAGTGATCACTGGGTCAGTTATTCCCCGAGTCAAATACTGAGGCACCGAACGCGTGGTTGCTTCGGGTATCTGATTCAAAGGGGCGGTGGCATCGACTGCCGAATCGGGCAACTCTTCCATGAATTCTTTCAAGCCTTCGGCCGCAAAAACTCCGTAGCTCGGTGCGGCGGCCTTGATCGCAGAAAGCATCTCACCACGCACGTCCTCAGCTGACTTTCCCTCTGGAAGGTAAGTCGGTTTGTATTGGTAGACTCCATCGGTTTCACCGAATCCACGCGTGCCGATCCTTTCAATCAGCAGCGAAGCAACCGCAGACAAATGACCGCCGGCGCTGTCACCGGTGACGCCAACGCGTGTTGGATCAGCACCGTACTCTTTTGCGTGTTCCATGATGTGAGCAATCGCACCGAAAACGTCTTCGATCAGGTTGGCCATTGTGTTGGGCTGTTCGTCACCGTCAAGCTTTCCGATCCAGCGATAGTCGATACTGCAGACCACGAACTTGCCGCCGCGCGTCAACTCTCGAGCCAGGCCACGCATGATGTCTTCATCGTTGGTCGCCCAGGCACCGCCGTGAATGATCACAATGATCGGCAAGCCAGCAGCATCTTTTGGCGAATAGACATCGTACTTGAGCGGTTTCTTGCCAGGCTGTGCGTAGAGCACGTTGTGCTTGACCGAGACGTGGGCAACTTCTTCGGCTTTTATAAACGACGCACCGATGTGTTTTTCCTGGTCAATCGTGATTTCGAATTCGGGAGTCAACGATTCCAGGGACTCGTGAAACATGGCTCCCCATCGCCCGGGAACTGAATAGTAAATGGAATCCACGGCGTAGCCTTGTGCTGGTGTCGCACGAACGGTCACCACGGAGCCTGCGGGATACTTGCCGTCATCGGGAAGGGGTGGATCAAGCGTGATCGAACCATTTTTGACTGGATCCAGAATCACGGGATGCGAATCTTCTTGTGCGGACACGACCATGGAAGTGAAAATGCAGATCAGGAAGCAGGTAATTTGAATCAGGGTGAAAAGTTTCATCGAATGAACTCTTGTGGTCGACCAATTCGGTGTTTGTGGTTTCTTTTTGTGGTGACTGTGACGTCTCGCCGCAGCCATCATACACCGGATTGGGAGGTAGAAAGTCAGCACGTGACCGGGAGGTACGAGCTCCGCCAGGCAGCGTCTGGCGATCGAACCTGTTCGGTTTCGTGATAGCTTGCTGGATGATTTCACACCCGTTGCGGCGACGTAAATCGTTGGCGGTTCCCGGATATCCGTTACAGTCAGCACGTCACTGTTGGATCTGGTACGATCCAGAATCGGTAGCCAAGTTCGTTCCGACAAAGCTGCCCGATACGGCCTAATTTCCAATTGCGAGCGTTCTTGTGAGTTTGACAGAAACGTTTTGGTACTCGGATTGTTTCAAATCCAAAGTTCCAGCTTGAATTGGCGTCATCGCCATGCCACTATGGGATCCAAGCCGTACATCCGCGTTCCGCTTCCTGAATTGAAAAGTTCAACAATGCAATTTCCGCTTCGATTTCGAATTGCGATCCCCGTCTTTGGATTATTTCTTACATTTCTCGCGACCGCTTCGGCGTTTCAGGACGAGAAAAAAGAGGAGGCCAGTGGGCCGTCGATCGTGTTGGAAAATGCCACGATCCACTCGATGAGTGCTGAGGGAACATTCGTTGGCTCGATCGTCGTTACTGACGGAAAGATCGCTGCCATTGGCGAGAAAGTCGAATCGCCAAAAGACGCTCAGACCTACGACCTCAAAGGATTCCATGTCACACCTGGCCTGATCGAGAGCCGCGGCAAACTCTGGTTGACGACTCAGGCTCTGGCCGAAAGCAACTCACGAGCTGAACTCAAAGTCGTCGACGCGATTGATCCGTGGAACGAAGACTGGCGAGAACTGGCCGCTCAGGGAATCACTTCCGTTTACGTTCAGCCCAATTCAACCAGTGCCGTCGGCGGCATGGGCGCTGTACTGCGTGTTGGTCCGCACGGATCGGTTGAGGACATCGTCATGAAAGACGAGATTGCCGTCCAGGTTTCGATCGGAACTCGCGGTCGTTCTTCAAAAGATCGCTACACACAAATTCAGGCTTTGGAAAAACTGCTCAAAGCCGCACAGGACAAGAAGAAAGACGGCAAAGACAAGAA
>CAYUNP010000169.1:2639-6453 GCA_964446085.1 uncultured Pirellulaceae bacterium | reverse complement strand
GACAAGAAAGATTCTGACGACAAGAAAAAAGAGTCAGAGGATAAAGACGAGAAAGAGGACAAGGACGAAGAAGATAAAGACGAAGACGACAAGGATGAAGACAAGGACAAAAAGAAAGACGACAAAAAAGACAAAGACGATCCGGAAAAGAAGGACGTCACCAAAGAGATTTTCAAACGCGTTCTGAAACGCGAGATTCCTCTTTTCGTCGAAGTTCACCATTCGGATGCACTCAAGCGTGTGGTTGCTCTGGCCAAAGAATTCAAAATCCGCATCGTGCTTGATGGCCTTTCGAAAGTCACAAGTTGTGCTGAAGATCTGGAAGGCTGCACTCACGCCATGGTGTTGGGGCCCTTTTTCGAGCCCGGTACGCCACCTGCTTACCGCAAAGACGGCGACTTGAAGTGGTTCACTGAAATCGACACTGCAGACAAACTCTGGACACTATCAACTTTCTCCAATACTGCCCGCGGTTCCCAGGCACTGCGCATCAACGCGGCCCACGCTGTCAGTCACGGCATGGAGTCCGCTGAAGTTCTCAAGTCTCTGACTGCCAACGCGGCCAGGATTCTGGGCGTTTCGGATCACGTTGGAACGCTCAAAGAAGGAATGCAGGCGGATATCGCCGTGTTTGCTGGCGATCCGATGGATTCAAGCTCACCAGCGCGGCTGGTAATGAGTCACGGCAAAGTCATTTTCGAAAGCGACTCCGTTGCTGCCACGGAAATGAAAGAGAAGCCGGGCAAAGCGGTTTCGCTGCCAGAGCTCTTGCCCGAAAGCTACGCGATCTCAACGAGCCGCATGCTACGCAATGGCAAGCTTGGCCCTGGAACACTTGTTGTCGCCGATGGAAAGATCACTGAAGTCACGGACAAAGCCGACAGCAAGAGCGGAGACCTTCAAACCTTCGATCTCGGCGACACGATCGTCACGCCGGGTCTGGTGATTGCTCATACTTCATTGGGGCAGGCCGCTGCGATCAACGATCCAATGGAATCAGACGCCAGTCACCTTCGTGCCGTCGATGCGTTTGACCCGACCACCAAAAAAGCCAAAGAAACACTCGCGGCCGGCTTCGTGCACATCGGACTGGCACCTGGAACGGCGAACACTTCCTCCGGAGCGATGGGCCATGTGCGACTCGGAGTCGGCGATTATGTCGTGTCTCCAACGATCGCCAACCAGTTCGTTCTCGCCAGCCCGGCTCGCAACCGCGAGCGATTCCCGGCTTCGCTTAACGGCCAGGTTCGCATGATCAGTGACCTCTTCGGTGGTTCATTGGTCGATTCGAGAGTCTATCTTTCGGATGCCGTTGCCGAATCCGTTGCCAACGAAAAACTGGCTTGTGTGAAAGAAGTTGCTGACGGAACCCGCAAGTCAATCTTCCTGGCGAACGACAAAGTCGAAATCCGGGCAGTCATGACGCTCGCAAAGAAAAACAAACTCCAGTCGCCAACTTTGGCTTCCAGCGGATCGATTGGTGATCTGGCAGAAGATCTTGCGGCTAACAAAATAGGATTGCTGGTCACGCCGATCAGCACAACGGACTTCAACCGACGTCCACTTCAAACCAAGGCGGCAATCGATGCCGGCGTGCCGATCGGTTTTGTTGGAGATTCTGCGGATCAGGTTCGCATGACAGCTTCCCTGCTGGCTGCTGCTGGTGTTTCTGCGGAAACAATTCTCACCGGACTGACCGATGGTGGAGCTTCACTGGTTGGCATGAAGAGTGTCGGCCTCGAATCTGGAGCCAAAGCAGACTTTGTTGTCTGGAGTGATTCGCCAGTAAATCTGGCTGCCAAACCGTTGAACGTAATTGTCGATGGCAAACCTGTTTCTAAAAAGTAAACGAATGAAACAACTGAGAACCATTTTAAATAGAGCACTCGCTTGCGGATTGGGCATGGCGCTGGTCGTGACCGCTGTTTCGCCATGTTCCTTTGCTCAGGAAAAAGAAGAATCCTCCGCCACGTTGTACAAGGCCAGCAAGGTCTACACGATGGATGGCGAGCCGTTGTCACCCGGCAGCGTGCTGGTCGTTGATGGCAAGATCAAAGCGGTTGCCGAAAGCGTTGACCTTGGCGGCATCGAAGCCGAAACGGTTGACCTCGGTGAAGGCAGCGTTCTGATGCCAGGCCTGGTCGATGCCTATTCGCAAACGCCGCTCAGCAGCACCGGCATGGACGAGATCACCAGTGAAGTCACACTGGACTTCAAAGCAATTCACTCCATTGACTGGGACAAGAATTCACTGCGGCGTCAGCTTCACGCCGGAACCACAACCGTCAACGCTTCTCCGGGTACTCAAAACGTGCTCGGTGGAACGGCGGCCATCGTCAAGACGATGGATCATGGCGAAAGCGTGCTTGTCGAGGACGGTGCGATGGTTGCCGCAATGTGTAACGACCCGGCATCGCGAAACTTTTCTCGATCCCGGCCCGACACGATCTACGTTCGCCAGCCAACGAATCGCATGGGCGTGGTTTGGATTCTGCGAAACACATTCAGCAAGTCAGAACGTTCATCCGACCAGAACAGGTACACCAAACTGAAAGAATCCGTCGCCGGCAAGCGTCCGTTGATGATGGTCAGCCGCATGTCCTACGACATTGTGACCGTTGGCACGCTGGCCGATGAGTTCGGTTTTCAGCCGATCATTGTTGGCGGTGACGAAGCATACAAAGTCAAAGAAGAGTTGATCGAGCGAAAGTATCCTCTGGTTCTGAAGTACGACAATCCGGGAACCACCCGGGGCGCCGAAGGCTCTGAACTGTGCTGGAACAATCCTGGCGTGCTGGCCGAAGCCGGTCTCACGTTTGCGATCGCTGGAGACAACCTGTTGGAAAAAGCTCGCTTTGCCCGGCGTTTCGGGCTCGATGCAGATGTCGCCATGGCTTCGATTACTTCGACGCCGGCCAAAATCATTGGCGTATCGGATCGCGTCGGCAAAATAGCAACTGGCTACGATGCGGACCTGATCGCGCTTAGTGGCGAACCACTTGAATTAACAACTTCGATTCGTTGGGTCATGGTCAATGGCAAGACCACCGAAAACCAAAAGGAAAACTAACGTGTTTAAAAAGACCTATTTTCTGGCCGCTATTGCCGTTGTCGCATTGGCAACGACTTCCAGTTTGCAAGCGCAGAAACCACTTGCGCTCAAAGGCGCCAAAATCATTACGATGGCCGGTGACACGATCGAAAACGGCACGATCGTTTTCCGCGACGGCAAGATCGCCGAAGTTGGAGCGGACGTGAAAGTGCCAGTCGAGGCACGTGTCATCGATGCCAGCGACAAAGTCATCATGCCAGGTTTCGTGGAAGCACACACTTCTTCGGGCATGAGTCAGGCCAACGAAACGAATCCAATTGTTCCTTACGTTTCAGTCATCGACTCGATCGATCCAATGAGTGCGTATTTTCGATCGGCTCGTCGAAACGGTGTGACAACCGTTCGCGTGGTTCCCGGAAATTCAACGTTGATCGGCGGCCAGGCAGCTGTGATCAAAACCGGTGGTGAGTTCATCGATGACATGGTGCTCAAATCAGATGCGGGCGTAAAGATTTCGCTGCGTCCTGTTGGCGGTAGCCGTATGGGTCACCTTGCCAAGCTTCGTAAAGCACTCGATGAAGCCAAACGAAAGCTGGACAAGAAGAACAAGGCCAAAGAAGAGAAGGAAGGCAAGGACGACGACAAGAAGAAGGACGGCAAGGGAAAGAAGAAAGATGCCAAAAAGAAAGGCATGAAGAAGGACGCTGACAAAAAGAAAGACAAGGACGAGAAGAAAAAGGACAAGGATAAAGACGAAGACAA
>CAYUNP010000169.1:0-2539 GCA_964446085.1 uncultured Pirellulaceae bacterium | reverse complement strand
GACAAAGACGAGAAGAAGGATAAGGATAAAGACAAGAAGAAGGACGCTGACAAGAAGAAGGACGACAAAAAGTCGGGCAAGAAAAAGGACGCAAAGAAGAAGGACGACAAGAAGCCTGAACCTGTCGAATCGGAACTGGACAAAGCCATGTTCGCGATCCTTTCTGGCGATCTGCCAGTGATGATCTACTGCGACAAAGCGATGGACGTTGGTCAAGCGATGCGTTTGATCAAGGAATACAACTTCGATGCGTCACTGGTCCTGGGCCGCGAATGCTACAAAGCAGCCAAACAGGTCGCCGACGCGAAACTGCCCGTGGTCATCGATCCACAGTTGGTGTTCTTCGAAGAAGATCCTCGCACCAAGGAAGAAACCAAAGTTGTACTTCCGAAAGTATTCCGTGACCACGAAGTCAAATTCGCCTTTCAGGTCGGACGTGGCGGTGGCACGACACTGGGAACTTCCTACTTCTGGTATCAGGCTGCAACGGCTGTCAAATACGGCATGCCGGTTGAAGAAGCCCTCGAATCGCTAACGACTTTGCCGGCCAAATTCCTTGGTGTCGATGAGTTCGTTGGCTCGCTCGAAAAAGGCAAAGATGCCGACGTCATCGTGCTCTCGGGTGAACCGCTGAGCGTTGACACATGGGTCGACATGACCATCGTCAACGGCGAGGTCGTTTACGAAAAAGAAAAAGACGAACAGCTGAAACTTTTGCTCAACGGCGAAACGGAATAGGGCTTTTGTGGCTGCGGCGTCTCGCCGCAGTTCATGTGACGACTGGAGCGAGACGCTCCAGCCAACAGACGACGCGAACACATCCGAGATTGGGAAACTTTGACATCATGAAACTTGTTCCAAACAGCTTGGTCTTCGGCCTTTTGTTTGCCATTGCGATCAGTTCGACTTGTTCTGAATCATTCGCCCGGCAATCAAAGACGGACGTCTACTTCGCTGGCCAGATCTGGCCAGGCGATGGTGAAGCAATTGAAAACGGAGCCATGGTGGTTGTCGATGGAGTCATCACTTCCATTGGCTCGCGCGATGACATCTCAATCCCTGGTGTTGCCGATAAACATGACTTCGGTTCCCAGGTCCTGATTCCCGGACTGGTTCTGCCACAGACCAGCCTTGGTGGAACGCAAACCGAAGAACGAACGATCACACCGCAGATCCGTGCCCTTGATGGGTTCGATTTCTTTGCTGATCGTGACACGCTAATTGAAAGCGGCATTACGACGGTTCAGGTTTCTCCAGCTCGCATTCGGCTGATGCCCGGTGTTGGCGGAGTTGTCAAACTGGCCGGGGAAGATCTGACGGACCGTATTCTGCAGGAAGAAGAAAGCCTGCAAATCGTGTTGTCTGCGTCATCTCGCCAGCCGCCACGAATTTACGAACCAGCCGTCGGCCCGGTTTCTGAAGATCGCCCGATCGCTACTACCCGTCCACAGGTTGCCACGCTTTCAGCTTCGATGGCCGTGTTGCGTCAGATTTTCAAATCAGCCGCTGCCGGAGAAACAGCTGACGATGAAATCATCGAAGCCGTTGCCAGCATCATCGAAGCCAAAAAACCGGTTCGCATTACCGCTTCAACAGCGCCCGAAATTCGTGGTGCGATTTCATTGGCCAAAGAGTTCAATGTCAAAATCATCCTGACTGACTGCGTTGGTCTCGAAGCATTTGAAGGCCTGTTCGACGACTGGAAAGGAACCGTTGAAGGCGTTGTCCTGACGGCAAATGTACCAGGCTCGATTTCGAATCCGACTCTGGAACAAATCGAATTACAAAAAGAACCGTGGACTTACGCACGCGAGTTGCTCGACGCTGGAATTCCAGTTGCGATTGCTCCGCGACAGTCCACTTCGCTGACCTCTTCAATGTTTGTGGCTGGCCAGTTTATGCGTGACGGCCTGAGCCACGCAGAATTGCTTTCTGCTTTGACTCATTCATCAGCTTCCATGATGGGCGTTGACGACCATGTCGGTTCGCTTGCTAAAGGAAAGCACGCTGACTTTGTCGTGCTCTCCGGCAAACCGTTTGACATGCATTCGCGGGTACGGGCAACTTACGTCGCTGGTGAACCACTGTTCGAACGAAGCATGTCTCCTGCCACGACCGTTGTTTCAGCGGGTCGAGTTTACATCGGAGATGGCAAGTACCTGGAGAACGGACAGGTGATGGTCAAGGGACACACGGTTCGTGGCGTTGGTGCCAACGTTTCGGCGCCCGCAGAAGCCAACATTCGCCAGTTCAAAGATGCCGTGATCGTTCCCGGCTTTGTTGACATGGGAACTGGCCTGGGACTTGGCGGTCCGCTGACTGGAAACACGACTCTGTCAACCAAGCTCGGCGAGCAACTTTATTCCGACGATCCTGCTATCGAATACGCAAGAATGAACGGAATCACGACGGCGTTGCTTTCCAGTAATAGCGGTGCTTCATCGCCTGTTGTGGCATTCAAACTCGGAAAAGATGCTCGCGTGATCGGTGACCCGGTTGCCATCAAGTTCCGCATGGCTGGTTCGACATCGGCTGCCGT
>CAYUNP010000168.1:0-11438 GCA_964446085.1 uncultured Pirellulaceae bacterium | reverse complement strand
CTTCATCAATGCAAATCATAACCCGAAGCGTAAGCGAGGGATCAGGTACTTCATCGAGGTTGTGAGTTGAAAAAGTTAAAACTTACGGCTCAGCAGGAGCTTCGCCCTCCCGAACATCCGCCTTCCCGAACATCCACCCTTCCGAATATCCGCCCTCCCGATTTGCGCCCATCCGCTTACGGCTCAGCAGGAGCTTCGCCCTCCCGGCCTTTCCCGGATCTATACCAGCGATTCAGCCTTTGACTTTCGTTTCAGCAATGCTGCCCGAATTGACTTGCCCTCTCGCCGAGCGATGCTCCACAGGATCAAGCTTTGGTTTCGCTGGTAAACCAGCATGTCGCCTTCGTCTGCGTCGCTCAAATTCCTCAGCAACGTTTCAAGCTCGCGCCTGGTTGCCGCAAACGAAATTCCAGACTGTTGATTTTCGACGCCCAACATCGCTTGAAAATAAATGACCTGATAAAAACCTGGCAAGCAATCAGAGTCAACGGTTGAAAGGTGTTCCAGTGCTTTCGCTACGTCACCGTAGACCAGATGGTAAACGCCAACCAAAACGTTCAGACAGGCAGCAATCCGTGTTGGGCACTCTTTGTTGTCGAGTGCGAACTGGGCGACTTCGGCTGCCTTGCGATCATTGCACGTGCAAAAATTTGATATCGCCAGATTTAGCAGAGCCCATCCGTTTGCGTTCGGTCGGACGACCCAATCCAGCATCCACTCGGTGCATTCTGCGTGCATGTTCATGCGAACAAAAAGCCAGCCTACGTTTTGCCATCCGTCTGGAGTGGCCCGCAAGAACTCCCTTTCACAATCAAAGAATTGCAAAAAGCGGTCCATCTCGCCAGCGTCCTGAGCTTCCATCAGATATCGATTCGCTGCCACGTCCCAAAGTTCTCTCCGCGACCGAATCTGATCAAGCATGCCCACCACGGAAGTCCACTTCTCCATTCTGGAGCCCAGGAAAGCAAATGCATCGGCAACCGATGGCAACGCCTCTTCCTTCAACAGCTTCTCTTGTAACATTGCCAGCGTCTCGTCGCTCCAACCAGCTTGTTGTAAATGAACGACGGACTCTGAGATTGTTTCAACGTTGTCTGTTTCAAGACGCGTAAACTCTTCAAGCAAGCTCAGCGCTTTTGACTTGTCGCCACGCAGACTCTCGATCTCTACCAGTTTCGACAACCTCGTGTCTGGAGAGATGTGAGCAGCAATGGATTCAACCGTGTACGTCGCATCATCGAACGCCTTTTCATCGATCTGGATTTTCAACAACTGGCCAGCCGCGTAAGTGTAATCCGGAGACAGTTGCAATGCTTGTTGCAAATACGATTTCGCTTTCTCGAGTTGCCCTGTATTGATGTGTGCTTCAGCGAGATAGCCCCACGTTACATGATACTGAGGCTCAAGACGCGTCATGTTCTTTGCCGCACTCATGTAGAGTTCAGGCAGATTTTCATACTCGGACCAGTCCGCGATCGACTGCCACGCAGAATAATGATCGGGATCACGTTGGACGACATTCTGCATCTCCGCCAATGCATCCACAAGATTGCCTTCGTCTGCCAGGATGGTTGCACGCCTGGAAGAAAGTTCGACCGGGTAATTGTCACCAAAAACAGGTGTCGAAAGAACCTGTCGCGCCTCTTCGAAACGACCAACTGAACTCAGCAGCATCGCTTTCTGGCTGTAAGCTTGAACCAGCATCGGATCAATTCGTAGCGTCTTGTCCAATGCCTCAATGGCATCGTCGACTTGATGCGGTTGATCAAGACTGTAGGCAAGTCTCAACCACGATTTGGCCTTTTCAGGGTGCTGCGCACAAAGTCGATTGGCGACTTCAACGTCGAAATCCGGCTTGCCGAGCGTCTGACACCAGCGACGCATCGCAGACCAACCAAAGTCATATTCAGGATCAAGTTCGACTGCATGAGCAATTTTCTCGAGTGCCTCTTCCTTGTCGTCATGGCGCCACAACAGATCGGCCAGGTAGCCAAAATTTACGGCGCTTCGAGGATTCAGTTCGAGTGCCTTTTCAATCTCGCGACGTGCGGATTCAATGTCACCTTTCTTGTCATAGGCTTCTGAAAGAGCCCTCGTGATCTCGCCCCAACGTGGGTTGATCGAACTTGCATTCTTCAACGACTGAATTTGCTCATCCCATTTTCCACACGCGGAGTACGTCGAGGCTAACTCCAGCCAAACGCGCGGCAGCAGAGGAAACCTGTGCGTGGCTTGCGATGCAATTTCGATCGCCTGTTCGTGCCGCTGCATGTCACTGAGTTGACGAGCCAACGCGATCCAGGCTTGCCACAATTCCTCGCGAGCCCGGAGCAACTGAGACAATCCGACGAGCAACTCTTCCGGCTCAAGAACCTGCTTGGCGTAGTCGCGATACTGCAACAGTCCATCGCCACAATGGGTCTGAGTATTGAGCTCTTGAGAAATGTATTTCAACTGCTCGATTCGCTGACCATGTGAGTTGCAACAGGCCATTAGCTCATGAATGGCATAGTCGTAATCTATCGTGATTGAGAGCGCCTTGCGAAAAGCCACGATTGCGTCTTCGATTCGATTTTGCTTTCGATAGATCTCACCCCGAAAGCCATACGACGCGGGCGAGTTTGGATCGACGACGCAGGCCTGCTCAATCAAAACTGCGGATTCATCGAACTTCTGCATGTCGGCGCAAACCGAAGCGAGCCGGCGCAGCGCCCACGCGTCGCCAGAATGGATTTGCAGAAACTTCACCAACTCGGCTTGGCGAATTTCCAGCTTCTCCGTTGAAAGCCACTCGATCAGGAGCTTTCGCAACGTGTACGAAGTAGGAAAACGATCCGAGAAATAACGCACATGGTCGACTGCCGCCTGATTACCGTCGCGATTCGCGATCAAGCCAACGGTCCGCGAATGAGCATTGCAATCGAGTGGGTCGCTTTCGATGATCTCCGCAAGATAACTCAACGCGCTGTCAGAGTCGCCCGCGTGAGACGACAGTTGAGCCGCGTAATGCAACCACTGTTTCCGTGCAGTGTTTGGTTCGGCTTGAGCCAGCAACTGTTGAGCATGTTCGCTGCGACCGTAGCGACTGCAAAAGTTCGAGTAAAACAACAGGAAGTTTCCATCGTTTCCATGCTGTATCATCCCGTCCTGCAGGATCTTGAACGATCGTTCGGTCTGATCTATTTCATCAAACGCAGTGGCCAGCGTCATCACTGGCGACGAAGACTTCGTGCCGAACCGAACGATTCGATCATGCAAAAATTGCAACGCATCGTCGACGCGGTTCAGGCTTTTCGCAGTATAGAAATACGCCTCTGCTCGATGTTCGCTTTTCTCATCAAGACAGGCACCAATTCGAAGCAATTCCAGCGCTTCCTCAATGTTGCCTTCGTTGCGATGCATCGTGCCTAGCAAATAGAATCCGTATCCATCGTAATACCGATATCGAATGGCCCGCTTGAGCAGATAGTGAACTTCTTCTTTTTCTCGCGCGTCGTCGCAAAGTTCAGCCGCCAGTCGGGTCCAGAACAGAGGATGACACTGGTCCGAATGACGAATCTCACGCAACGTCGCCAATCGATCTTCTTTGCGCCCAAGTTCACTCAAACAGGACAACTTCTGAATTTGAAAATTTACGTCGTCGGGATGTTGAGCCAACATGCGATCGACGGTTGTCAACATCGTTTGCGTGTCGGAGTCGTATCGTGCCACACTGCTGCGAGCCCGCAAGGTGAGGCGGTGGTCAGGGAAGTGCTGTTCCATCAGGACCACGATTTCATTGGCCTTGTCGCGGTGGTGCTTTTCGAGGCAAAGTTCAATGTTGAAAAGCAGATCGTATTCTTTGGCGTCGTTGAATGTGATGCCTTCGAGTTGATCAGCTTGCTCGACGGGAACCAATGCCATCCCGCGCGGGCCCGACGAAGCATATCGCTCCAGCATCTTGTCGACCATGAACTCACTCGCATGACGGTTGCCTGGATCACGAGTGATCAACGTCTTGCGAAAGCTGTCGTAACCGATGATCGGTTGCAAGTGACCATTTCCCGGTTCGATCGTCGTCAGGGTGAAAGGCAAACCACGATCGATGAGCGCTGTCGCCGTTTCCCAGGTGACCGTGAACTCTACGGTTTTGAATCCATTTTGCGCGGCCCAACGGCGCTCACTGTACGAAGGCGTTCCGTCGTAGCAAATCTTCTCGACGATATCGAGATGTTCGGAGCCTTTCTGCCAGTAGTCAGCGATGGCGGTTAACGTTGCCGGGGCACACGTGACGTGATGCTGTTTGAAATAGCGAACCGGTAGTTGAACCCGTTGTCCGGGAAAGGTATCGCTTTCAAGTCGCCCGGCGAAATCGCGATAGAAATCGTCATCTGTCTTTCGTGCAAACGTCGCAGCCCTTTGATGATCTCCGGTCAGGTAATTCAAATCTGCCAGGACTGTCGAGAGCCACTGTTCGTACTTGGCGTCTTCCGAGAGCAGCGGAAAGTAAGCCTGGATGCCGCGATACAGATTCATCGCCTGCTCGTAATGTTCCAGCTCACGAAAGAACGACGCCAGTTGGCACCGCACCAATCCGCTTTCGATCTCGGTAACGGCTCGCATCAGCAAGTTGACCGCGTCCTGATCCCGATTCGACTCAATGTAGCGATTTGCCAGCGTTTGAATTGCGGGACGATAGGTTGATTTGATCGCAATAGCTTTTTCAGCCGCCGCTGTTGCTTCGTCGTTGCGGTCCTGATATTCCAGAATGGAAGCCTGGCTCACGTACATCCAGGGACTTTTGGGCGAGAGTTCAACAGCTTTCGCTTGCCAATACTCTGCTTTTTGAAAATCGCGAAGCTGCGCGTAGTTGAGTGCTTTCAACGCCAGCCAATCGCTTCGATTTTCGATCGTTGCCGATGGCATGTCACCATGCAGCTTCATCCTGCGCAGAGATTCCCACGGACCCAGTCGCCCTGACATGGTAAGCATGGCAAACGTGATCACCATTGGATCGTTGGGATACATCCGAAGTGCCAGGCGATGCATCACGGTCCCCAGCCGCCGGGACCCGAGATTGAAGGCCAGTCTACCGCCAAGGATCATTGCCCGACTGCCACGCCATTGCTTTAACGGGCCGATCTGCTGAGAAAGCTGCCAGGCTTTCAGATACTGGCCATCGTCATAGAACTTTTGAATGAAGCTTAGCGTATCGTCGTTGGCGAGTTGTGTTTCCTCGACATCCATTTAGCCTTCCTGGTCGCCGCGCTTACTTCATTGAAATGTGATCAATCCCCGTTAAGTCACATATCGGCGTTTTGCTTTCCAGTACTCAAAAAACCCTCACCCCAAAGGTGGGGAATTCAAGGTTTCAACTGTCAATCGTTACAACTGTTAAGGTTGAATCGACTTGGGCATTTTGCAGCAAGGTGGCATAGGCTTGCAGCCTGTGTTTTGCATTTCGATCACTTCGCGCGTCTGCCCATTGATACGTCTGCCCATTGACACCTTGGCACGCTGCACGTCTGCACGTCTGCACGTCTGATTAGCTGCGAAGCAGCGACAGCATGTAGCCCGGGGTGTGAACCCCGGGAAAAATAGACCTCACCTCAGAACTCCAACAGCCGCGAAGCGGCGGCAGAAAACGAGCTTGGTCCCGACCGCAGCCGCCGCTTCGCGCCACCGTTGAATTTCGTCAAAATCCCAGAGCTGACAGGAAAAACGCGGCGAATGAATACCGATCGAATCGGATCACTTAACTTTCTTCTTGCCACCTGGCGTTTTATCATTCGGCTTGCGAGCTTTCTTCTTTCCACCAAAGCCAAGATACTCTGCGGCCTTTTCGCCCGGCCTTGGTATCGCATAGCTACCATCTTCCTGCGGATACACAGGAGCTTCAGAATAAAAGTCATTCATCTCGTCAACATTCGCCAGCATCGGCCCTTTCTCAAGACACTCATCCCACGAAATTTCTTTGCCACTGTAGGTTGCCAAGCGCCCAAAGATCGCAGTGAAAGTACTCTTGGCGCCATACTCGGCTTCGTTGACGTATCGCCCCGCTTCGATTGCATCAAACAAATCGTGATGCTCTTGCTGATGACCGTTACGCTTCTTGTTTTCTGCTTCGAAAATCAGATTGTCGTCTCGATCGTAAATCTTCCCCTTCGTTATGTTCGCCCATCCGTTGCTGCCGTGTACGAACTCGTTTACGTGGCTCCAACAGTTCGGCATATGCCGACAGAAGCTGAACATCTTGTGGCCGTTCTTGTAGGTGTATTCAACTGCATGATGGTCAAAAATCTCGCCGTTCTTTTTGCCCGTTCGCACCAGACGCCCACCCTGTCCCTGAGCTTTCGTTGGGAAGTCATTCATTAACCAGTTGATCACGTCCAGGTTGTGAATATGCTGCTCAACAATATGATCGCCGCAAAGCCAGTTGAAGTAGTACCAGTTTCGCAATTGATACTGCAGTTCATTGTCTTCCGGTTTACGCGGGCGATTCCAGACTCCAGCGTTGTTCCAGTAGACGCGACTCACCAGAAGGTCGCCAATGATTCCATCCTGAAGTTGTTGGATCGTATCCAGATACAATTGTTCGTGACGGCGCTGAAGACCAACCTGCACCCACAAGCTCTTCTCCTCAGCTTTTTTACCCGTTGCCAAAACCCGACGGATGCCAGGAGCATCAACCGCGACTGGCTTCTCCATGAAAACGTGCTTTCCGGCATCAATTGCTTTTTCAAAATGCAGCGGACGGAATCCAGGGGGCGTCGCAAGAATCACCATGTCGACATCCGAATCCAGCACACGCTTATAAGCATCCAGGCCAATGAACTTTGTGTCGTCTGTGACTTTGACTTTGCCCTCATGTTCTGTTTGACACGTTGCGATTGCATCATCTGCGCGCTTTTCAAAAACGTCTGCAATCGCGTGCAGCTCAACATTGTTTCCGGACTGCGTATTCATCGCATGAATAGACGCACCCCTTCCGCGCCCCCCGCCACCGATCAAACCCAGCTTGATGGTGTCGCGTCCACCTGCATGAGCCGATCGAGCCAACGATAGTGAGGGTGAACCCAGTCCAATCGTGGCAGCGGCGCCAGCTGCCGTGCCTGTTTTGAGAAAGCTGCGACGTGACGTGGCATTGTTCTGGTCGCTATTCGTGTTTTTCTTTTCAGTCACAGTCTTCTCCGAAGTTCATGTTTCGTTTAGTGGCCACATCTGCCCCAACTACGCGAAGGCAGGGCACTGTAACCGCGGTTATATCGTAAATCCCCATGGATTTCATGCGAGCCACCTCAAGCAATCAAATCCAGAATTGTAATTTTTTCTCTATTGGCCACTCAGGAATCCTGCTAATCAAGCCCCTCAAATTCGAGAATTTATTACCAGTGGCAGGTTTCCGATGTATTCTTTGGGCTCGAAATTCAGACTATCAGTGATGGCGTTTTGCGTTTGCGCATTCTTTCAGTTCGGGGATACGCCGACTGTAAACGGCCAAACGTTCACTCCGGAGAACTTTACTGACCAACGGTTCGCAAAGTACGAGCAACAGCTGAATGCGATTTTGAAAACGCGACGGCCTGAAGAACGTGAATTTATTGAAAAAATCACCGCCAATGTGCGTGCTGGAACGCTTCCTTCACGGCTAATTCAAACAAGTTTTCGCTGGGTGCAAAAGAAACGTCCGAAATCCAATTTCCCGTTTATCTACTTCGAGAAAGTTCTTCGACTGCAGGCCGCCAAAGCCGAAATTCCGGAAACCATTCCTCCGTTTGATTTTGGCATCTACCTGGAATTCGATTCTGGTGTCCGGCCATTCATCCGCGGTGGATCACCAACGACCCAGGGTGCCGGTTTGAAATCCAATACGAAGATATTTTCGAACTAATAGGTCGTCAAAGCTGAATTGACGGGGCTACATGCGCGCGAAGCGTTGAGCAGGTTTCGCAAGGGTTCAAAATTGGCAAGCTGTTTTCACGGCAATCCAAGGCAAGCATGACCACGACAAGCGTACAGGCATTGCAGAAATTCAATGGGACGATGCAAAATTGCCCAGAGCCTGGTTTGGAAAGAATGAGTTGACTCAAAGCTTGCATGACCCGCCATGGTCACATTGAGTATGACCATGGCACCCAGATATTTTGCCTTGTCGAACTTCCCGAACCCCTCTCGCGACAAGCGCGGACCACGACACCGCATCCCGAAACTTCAACTGCCCTCGCTCACTGCTACGCCCAACCCCGCATACTACACGCCCCTTTGTCGCAACAACCCACGCGAACTCCCTGAATTCTCGCAGGTCATCGTGTCGCACATTGTCATTTTGCGTCGTTAAAGTTACCTTTTGGGACCACTCATTTTCTGTTCGCGTTTGAAAATATGCTCCCGTACCCCAAGCCATCTGACTTGCCAGACTCTCAGCGGATCGTCATGACCGGAATCGGTTTGACTTCGCCCAATGGCAACAGCCTCGCCGAGATGCGAGAAGCAGTACTCAACGGCAAAAGCGGAATCACTGACTACGAAATTCGCTACTTCGGCAAAACCGTGGCCGGCGTCTGTGACTTTGAAGTCAAGAAACATCAGTCGCGAAAAGATGCTCGTCGCGGAACGCGGGCCGGTAGCATTGGCGTCTATTGCAGCCACGAAGCCGTCGCCGATGCGGGGCTTGATATGGAAGCCATCGATCGCAGCCGAATTGGCGTCTATGTCGGCATCACTGAACACGGCAACGTCGAAACAGAAAGTGAAATTTACGAGATCAGCCAATACGAATACGACTGTCAGTATTGGACGCATCACCACAACCCGCGCACCGTTGCCAACAATCCCGCGGGCGAAGTCGCACTGCACATGAACATCACCGGCCCGCACTACACGATCGGAGCTGCTTGTGCCGCCGGAAACGCGGGTTTGATCCAGGCTGTACAAATGCTGCGACTTCATGAATGTGACCTGGCGATCGCGGGTGGTGTCTCGGAAAGCATTCACACCTTCGGAATTTTTGCGGGCTTCAATAGCCAGAACGCACTCGCCACTCACAGTGACCCGACCAAAGCTTCGCGACCGTTCGACAAAGACCGAAACGGAATCGTTGTCTCTGAAGGTGGGTGTCTCTATATCCTCGAACGATTGGAGGATGCCAAAAAACGGGGTGCCAAAATCTACGCAGAGATTGTCGGTTACGGTATGAATACCGACGCAACCGACTTTGTTTTGCCAAATGCAGAACGACAAGCCCAATGCATGCGTATGGCCCTTGATCGAGCTCATTTAAACGCAGATCAGATCGACATTGTCAGCACGCACGCGACAGCAACCGGAATGGGCGACATTTTGGAGGCCAAAGCAGTTCAGGAAGTCTTCGGGCAATCGGAAAAAACGTTCGTAAATAACACGAAAAGCTTTATCGGGCATACGATGGGAGCCGCTGGTGCGTTAGAATTGGCGGGCAACTTGCCTTCATTCGAGGATGGCGTGGTTCATCCCACCATCAACGTTGACGAGATGGATCCGGAGATCGAACTATCAGGTTTGGTCACAAATGAGCCTCGCGAAATCGGCAAAGTTGAGTATATTTTGAACAGCTCGTTTGGGATGCTGGGGATTAATTCGTCCCTCATCGTCAAACGTTTTTAAGCCAATAGCTTTAGCAGAGAAATTCGGAGTCAGAAGATGGTACCCGCAGAAATCCGCACCGCAATCATCGACATCCTCGCCGACATTGCCCCGGATGAAGATCTGACGGATCTTAAAGACGAAGTTTCATTTCGTGATCAAATGGAACTCGATTCGATGGACTTTCTGGACATCGTCATGGAACTTCGTAAACGATACAAAGTCCAGGTGCCAGAAGAAGATTACACGAACCTTGACTCGATGCATTCAACGGTCACTTACCTGACGCCGAAGATGGTCGCCTGTGCGTAGTGAGTTGTAGCAACGACTCGCACATTTTCGATGGCTTTCTCGTAACGACGGCTTCCAGTCGTCGAACATCTGAACCAGACTCCACGCCATGTACGACACGATTATTATTGGCGCTGGAATGTCGGGGCTCGCAGCTGGTATCCGACTGGCTCACTATGATCAGAAAGTCTGCATTCTCGAACGGCACTACACCATCGGTGGACTGAACTCCTTCTACCGCATGAACGGTCGTGACTACGATGTTGGTCTGCACGCCGTCACCAACTTCACGGAAAAGGGAACCAAAAAAGGGCCCCTCGCGCGGATTCTGCGGCAGCTACGTTTCAAGTGGGAAGACTTCGCACTCGCACCCCAACGCGGATCGCGGATCGCTTTCCCGGGGGTCGATATTCGATTCGACAACGACCTCGAATTGTTGCGCAGCGAAGTCAAAAACGCGTTTCCGGATCAAGTCGACAATTTCGACGTATTGCTGTCCAAAATTGTGGACTACGACGATCTCGATCAAGCCAGCTTTGAGATATCCGGTCGGCAAATTGTATCGGAGACGATCACCGAACCCTTGCTGGTCGAAATGCTTTTTTGCCCACTGATGTGGTATGGCAACGCAAAAGAACACGATATGGCGTGGGGACAGTTTTGCATCATGTTCCGCAGCATTTTCCTTGAGGGCTTCGCCAGGCCCTACAAGGGAGTTCGCCTCATCCTGAAAAATCTCGTCAAACGTTTTCGCGGACTCGGTGGCGAACTCAAACTTCGCAGCGGAGTTAGCAGGATCATCGTCGACAACGGTCATGCCACTGCTGTCGAACTCGACAGCGGAGAAATCCTCGAAGGAAAACGGATACTTTCGTCGGCCGGAGCACTGGAAACGATGCGACTCTGTTCCGACACCAGCGAACCTGATCCGCGAACAGCAGGACAACTGACTTTCATCGAGTCCATTTCGATTCTGGATCGTCAGCCAGAGACCTTGGGAAACGAAGACACGATTGTGTTCTACAACGACAGTGAAAAGTTCAACTGGCACCCACCAGAAAAAGAACTTTGCGATATTCGCACTGGGGTCGTATGTTCGCCAAACAACTACGTTTACGCTGATGACGACGGCCAGCTCAACGATGGAGTCATTCGTATTACCACGATCGCTGACTTTGAGCGTTGGAATTCACTTTCAGAAGAAGAATACCAGCGAGCCAAACTGCGTTGGTATGATGAAAGCGTTGCTTCAAGCGTGCGATTTACGCCTGACTTTCGTCCTTACGTCATCGACACCGACGTCTTCACGCCGACAACGATCCAGCGATTCACCTGGCACGACAACGGCGCCGTCTATGGTGCTCCCGACAAACAGCTAGACGGCACCACGCATCTCGACAATCTGTTCCTCTGTGGCACCGACCAAGGCTACGTCGGCATCATCGGTGCAATGATGAGCGGCATTTCGATGGCCAACGTTCACTGCCTCCGCGGATAAGGTTGAACCCTGAACCCTGAACCCTGAACCCTGAACCCTGAACCCTGAA
>CAYUNP010000167.1:0-11480 GCA_964446085.1 uncultured Pirellulaceae bacterium | reverse complement strand
CATTGTTCCGAAGTCGAGCGTAGATTCCTGAAGTTCTTTCGTTCTACGCTTTGATCGTCCATTGCTGTTTTGCCTCAAGACCATTATCAATGACCGTCTTCAATAATCTGATTAAAAGGCTGAACTGTTTGTGGACGATAATCAAGACCAACAACTCGTGCCAGGCATTTCATTGTCGACGTCCGGTCAAGCCACCGTGGATCCCGCGTTGACAGATGAGCTAATCGGAATCGCCATCAAGATTGATGACTTGTCCAAATTTCCAGTTGATGTTGAGCACGTTCTGGCTGCAATCGTGTTGGCGGTGCGCAGTGGAGCGATTGGAGCCGATGCGGAAATATCTTCCAGCAACGATACGCTTATTTCTGTGTTGACTCCAGGAGTAGAAACTGTCTTTGAAAAATTCGGTGGCAAAGTCGGGAAAGACGATTGAGGTTGAATGGTGTCGTGGATCAAGAGAGCTTGTTGTTTTGTTTGACCTCCAATGTCCAATGCAAATAACCTCGCAAAGGCGCAATAGTTTACTCCCAATCTGCCGCTCGCACCTTGAGCGAATCAAAGAGTATCAGGTGTCGAGTCTTGCCATCTCGTATGTATCGTCCAGTCGACAATCAGGACGATCGAAGTGACGACTGCAATCAATCCATAAACTGGGAAAAAGGAAGAACCAAGGCTGATCAAACCGCCTAACAGGAGAGCAAGAGTTGCGAATACGCGGAGCAAAGGTATCTGGCAAAGCCAGGTAAAAAACCAGCAGACGATCGCAACGACAAGGCAAACTCCAAGGGTGATTGCAACCGACATCCAACGAGAGAACGATCGAGTTTCCAGCGGCATCGCAATGACCGCCGCTTTGCCACGAGGGGACTTGAAGTAGAAATCAACGCCGCGTTCCGGCAGTTCGATATCCAGACTCGAAAGTGACGATTCCAGAATACTGAATTCTTTGCCTTCGATTGGAAGGCCTGGCCCTCTGCTCACTCCTCGCAATTGGTTGCCGTTGATGTCGTTCTCAAAAAGGAACCGTCCGTCATCTGAATCACGCTCGAAGCGACCACTGCCCATGCCTGGACCGAATCCGCCACCACCCATGCCACCCATGCCACCCAGGCCGCTGCCCATTCCGAGTCCACTGTTAGACTGATCTTCAAGGTCGCCATTGGATTCTGTTGGCCGCTGGACGATTTTTCCCTCAGTGGATTTTCCATTGTTGGGTCGAGTGGCATCGAGAGGATTCAGGTAACCAATTGAATCATCAACCTGAACATTGCCGTTTCCGACAACGATTTTCGTCCGGTCCTGACTTGGAACTGGAGCTTGTGATTGCTGACCGAATTCGCTTATACCCTGGAGTTTGTTTCGCTCCAGCCATTTTCCGTCGAACGTTTGCTGGTCTTTCGCGCGCCGCTGACCGACAATCTGACCATTGTTTCCGAATATAGGAGGTATCAATCCATCGGCGGAAAAGTTCTGACCTCTCCTGTTCACTGAGTTTCGAGATCTCCTCGCGCCTTGCCCTTCAATCAGAGCGTTGAAATTGACACGGTTGTCGACCGCTTCCTGGCCCTGTTGGGAACGTTGTTGACGGAACGACTTTTCAGCTTCTACGATTGCTTCATTGTTAAGATTGAGCAAATCCAAAACGTCCGTACCGCCACGCAGTTTAATACCTGGACTGGTCGACTGATACGCATCCATATCTCTTTGCAGAACTTTCAAATTGCCGTAAGCACGCTCTTTGGAGTAACTTCCATACTTGGAAGACTCGATTTGAATCTGCTCTGCAAGTTGTTGAATCTGACGACTCTTGTAGCTCAGATAACTCTCCTCCAGTTTGCCACGACTATCGACTTTGGTCATCGTTCCACCAAAGTTCATCCAACGATGTGAATTCGGAAGTCGCAGATGAAGTTGGCTTAGCTGGACATTGATGTTCAGCGTTTCGATAACCGGAAATTCCACTTCCTTGAAACTCGTAAGTCGTCCCAACTGACCGGCGTACTTCAACTGCACCGGGTAGTCCAAATCTCCCAGTTGCGTTTTAACCAGCGGAATTCGCAAACGTCGTTCATTCCCCGCGGCAGGCCAGGCCACTGGTTTGACGGGTTGGCCTTCCACAAGCACGGTCAACAGCTGAGCTCCGGTTGGCAACTCGATTTCGAGATACTGTTCTGACCGATTGTTGACCTGGAAATTCTGCAGCGCTCGATAGGCTCCGCTAGAATCGACCACGATCGTCGTTTTGGAGAACTCAATGCTGGCAGCAACGGTGTCAAAAACATCACGCTGCCTGGTTTCGTATTGCAGAACTGGCTGTTCCTCATCAGCGCCGGCAACATAGGCCATCGTGACTTCTCCGCCGTTGAGCTTTTGCTTCAGTTGGCCAAACTGCTTCAACTGTCGATTGAGCGATTGAAAATTCACACCCGGAAGCACATTGATCTCGTCCCGGCCAGCGTTCTGCAGAGTCGCGAAACGTTGCTCCGTCACACCGGTCAACACGCGCGGAACGGGAACGTTTTGGCGATCGCTGCTCAGTTGACGATCGTTCTCGACCACGACGCGGAACGAATCGATCACATCGTCCTGCAGGTTCAATGTCACTCGCACAACATCGGGATCATCCGCCACGTCTTCGACAATCGTTTCACTGACCAGTTTCGCGTTGATGCGAGCGTTTCGCATTGAGACAGGAAGTTCAAACTGGATCTGTCGGATCCCGGCTTGTTGAATGTTGAAATCCAGCAGGATCGTTTCCTCAATCGCAAACAAAGTCGTTCTGACATTGGTGACCGTTTCGACAGTCACTCGTGGTTCAATTTTTGCGAAACGCAGCGTCGCTTCGTAATCGGCACCTCGGGTTCGCAATACAACACGGGTCGTCGATCGCTGGTCCCGATTCAACCAACTCTCAACCTGTTGTAACAAAACGGTTTCGCAATTGTTCAAGTTGCTGGTCGAAACGGATAGTGCCGAATCCACCTGAATTGCCATGTAGCCATTCTGTTGTTGAACATCGTTCACTTTGACCTGGGGAATCGTCCATTCGGACTGGCCAGAATACGCCGTTAGCTTCGCATCGAGAATGATCGAAAAATCACCAGCGACGCCAGAAGGAAAGAAAAACTGGACTCGTTGAGCATCTTCGATCGTCTCAGACGTCCAGCTTTCTTTCAGACCCGCAGCCAGACTTCGAATCTCTACATCCCTGGGCAAGTCGAAGCTGAGTTTATAAATGGGACGCTTGCCAACGGCGACGTTGATCTTCATTTCAAGGTCGGCTTCACTTTGGCCGATTCGAAGCACAGATTGTGTTTCAGCTTTGATCGTGCGAGGAACCAGATTTGCTTGCAGTCCAATTTGAAATGGAGTCGTTACAAATTGCAGCACCTGGAACGGCTCGATTCCCAAGGGGCTCGATTTCGCGTCGATGCTGGCGACGTCAATGCGACGACTGGGGTTTCGATCGATTCGACTGGCGGCTTGTTGCTTCGTCGTTTTCAGTTCAATGATCGGACTTTTTCGAACGGTATAGACGCCTTTGTGAAGCGCGGCGCCTTCTACAGTCAGATACGGAGCATCGAAATCGTTGGCCGTTTCGCCAACCGCAAAGTCGCGCCGAGACAGTTCAATCGTAAATGTCTCTCTGTCCTTGGCGGCACTTAGGGCTGTGACGTTCAGACGATTTGAGTCGCCATCCTTTTTCACATCCCATGCTCGAACATTTTCGCCACTGACTTGCTCGACCAGAAACCCGTCTGGCAGATTTAAAGTGAAAACGTCCCGTTCAGAACCCCTAAAATCAAGGTCAACACGCCAGGTTAGTCGCAACCCGTCTTCACGCACATCGAAGATGGCTTCGGATTTGGCGGTCAAGCTCTGATCGACGGCCTGAGTCGCCGTTGACGGTTTCCACTGGAGTCGCAGTGAACCGTCGGCGCTGAGAACCGTTGCGATTTCCTGATTGGCAGTCGCTTCGATCGACCGTCGGTCGGAATCGGATTTCAGGCGAACTTCTGTCAGTTCCGGCAACGATTTAATATTCAGTCCACGCGTCAAACCAACTGGCAAGCGAGCATCAAGCATTCGCCAACCGCCTTGTCGGTCCGGTTTGATCTGTACGGTGAATTCGAACGTTTTCGTACCGCGTCCTTCCAGGTGCAGTTGCACAATGCTTGAAATCGACGGTCGCTTTTGTTTGCCCTTTCGGTTTTGGTTTTCAGTACGCTGGAATTGAAGTTTGGCCGGTTCCCCATCGACTTTGGCATCGGCCAACGCACCGCCCATCAACGGCAACGCGACGGAAACGGGATCATCCGTCAGCAGTTCAATGACCAGTTTTCCCTGGATGGAAATGTCTTCATCGAGCGTCAACTGAATCGCGTAGTCGGCTGATGAGAGCACGAAGTCAATTGGGGAATCGATTGCCTTTGGTTCCGGTCCGAGGTCTGCTTTGTTGATCAATTTCAGATAGTGTTCGTACGGCAGCAACAGCCGGTCGGCCTTTTCGCGTCCTTTCGGGTCGTCCGCGTCAAACGGAATAATGATCGCGTCATTGGGAAGTTTTACATTTCGATCCGATTGAAGTTCAATAATCAGCCGTTTTAATTCCGCAGCATCGTTAACGACTTTTTGAGCTTCCGCTTGATTGGCGAAACCTGTTGAGATTGCGATCAACAACAGGAAGAAAGGAATCTGCCGAACCACAAGAGTGAATGATCGGCCCAGCAGTTTGATCGAGCTGGCCACGACAAAGTAGATCGCAACGAAAACCGCGGCCAGAATCACCAGATCGACGATGGTTCGAAACGCATCAAATGCTCCACCGGTCAGCGGCAACAGGCAAGCCACCACGAGGACCACCATCAGAAAGAACATTTTCGATTTGAGTTTTCGATTGGTCAACAAAACTCCCAGGGCCGCGATCATGAAGGCGAACGCGATCGCGATCCAGTTAAGACGGGATTGATGGACCACCGTCGCTGTCAGAGTTGGTTGCTCGCCCAGGTTGTAAAACTCAATCGCGTTACCGGTGTCGGTTAGCTGGATGTTTAGACTTCTCAGTCCGCTAAGTGCCCACAGGGTTTGCTTTTTTCGATCGTCGTCCGGGCCACTGTCTCGAAATCTTTCACCAGCTTGTCCACCACTTTGATTTCCAGGAGCTTTTGAACTTGGCGGATCAGTAGCGGGAGCTTCTTGAGGCGGTATCTTCTTTTTGGCAAACGGATCGGGCTCAGACTCTTTCAGTTCGTCCCCAATGGCATGTCCCCGCAAGGGTGAGTCGTCAGGTCTCGATCCAGAGCCAAAGCCACAGCCGCCATTTTCTGATTTCGACTCAAAAGCGTTGTCCAAGGCTTTTTGCCATGTAATCGAATCGTCAGTGGGCAAAATCATAGATCGCGTACGAGCCCTTCGATAATACGAGTTACCAATTCCTCCACCCAGACGGTAAACCCAATTACCCAGCTGCTGGATCGGCGAAGGCCGCGCGACGAGCTGATCCGATTGGAATTTGCCGTCACCATGCGAAACGCTGAATCCATCTGGCATGATCAGTCGCCAGTGCAAGTCGACCAACGGAACGGGAACGCCTTCAGCATCACCCGTATCATTCAACCATAGCGAGGGAGCTTGTGTTTGAATTTTTCCAACCAAAGTAAACGAGCGCGCCGGGGATTCGAACACCAGCTGCAAATCGCGAAGCTTCCCGGTTTGGTTTCCGATCAAGCTGATCAACAGCGCCCCATTTTGGAGCTGCGGTTTGGCAGGCTGGCCATCGAGTTGCACTGACCAAAGCGTCGCCTCTTCTGGCAGTTCAACACGTAAAAACGGTTGTTGTTTTGTGACCAGTTGAAATCTTGCCGCTGTTTGAGCTTTGCCGTTATTGGAAATCGAAGTCACCATTTCCGCACGCTGGACAATCGCACTCGGCAATTGGTAAATCGGCCGGCGGATACTCTTTACACTCAAAGACAATTTTTCATTGGGCCACGAATAGGCTCCCAGCAAGTATCGCCCCGGTTGATAGACGGCTTCTGAAAATTCACCAACGTCGACGGCTCGACCTTCGGTTTCAATTTCGATATCCAGTTCACTGCTGCCTTCAACGGCAAACATCGACGACTGGAAGTTGACATCATTGACCAGGACTGGAGTCAGTTTGATTTCGGCCAGGTCCGATTCTTCGAGCGGCATTTGAAAGTCAACCAACAGATGGACTTTGCCCTTTCTGGGTTTGGCAAGCTGAACTGTCCATTGTCGGGCCTGATCGGTGTCTTCGCTACGATAGTCCTTCAGCGAACCCTCGGCTGAACGGATCGAAATGGACTTGGGCGAATCCAGCGGCAACTCAAACTTGAACTCACTTTCGCCCGCCTGTTTGATGTCGTAAACCAATTCGGCATGTACCGTCATCTGTGTTGGTTTGATGCGAACATAGTTATACGTTCGCGCCATGATCGACGGCTTAAGTCGTTCCAACCCAAGGCTCAATCGATAATCCGATTCCGTAAACTGATAGGCCAGCGGCGCATTGTCCCGATTTAATTCAAACTTCCGTTTGTCGGTTTCATCCAGCAATTCCAGTTTCACAATGTTGCCGGGCTTGATCGCAAGATCCTCTTTTGTCGAAATCGCAATGGCTCCGGTGTGTTTCGATTCTCCTTCGATCACAACCGAAGGAAACTCAACCTGATTGGATTTCCATTTCTCCAACCAGCCATCAGGCGTCAGGCTGGCGCGAAAGAAAACTCTGGTCGCCGAAGTGGCTGGAATTCTGGCTGGTAAATGAACGAGAAATTCGGAACTGCCATCAATGCCGACTCGGTCAAAACGAATTGCTTTGCCGTCGATGCCAGTAAGCTCGTTGAGTCTCCATGAATTCGGCAGCTTCATTTTGAAACCGAAACGCGAATCGTGCCGACTGATCAAAGAGATGCCGCCTTGCAATTCCAGCATCTGATCGTCGATCACCAATCGAGAGTTTGATTTAACGATCAACTCTGGATCGGGCACAGAGAAACTCGAAGAGATCGAGTAATCTTTTTGCGGCGCGTAAAACGCAGCAACGACAGAAGCTGGATTTCCACGGCTGCCAGATTTGACGGACTCAGGGATGGCCGCCAACAAAAACGCATGATCGATCGGAATGACGCCGTCCGAAACAAGCTTTGCCGATTTCAGTTCAATGTCTGCCAGAACGCCGACAACAGAAACGTGACCGGCCACGTTGACTGGACGAATATCATCGGCTTTCCACTGTCCAACGGCGCCCGTATTCCGCGCTGCGGTGATGTTCAAAACGAAATCTTCGCGGGTTGGCTGTCGGAGTTTAACAACCAACCGCTTGCCAGTTTCATTGGCATCCGCAGGTGGATCCTTGATCTCCCATTGACTGAGCAATTCAGTTGAAACATGACTCACCTGGAATCCCTCGGGCACGGTGAACTCGGCCTGTTCAACGGCTCCGTGAATCACGTTCATGGAACAGGTGACATGCATTTCCTGCGCGTGAGGAGTGAGCTTGTGGATCAAAACGCTGCGTGAAACCGTAACCTGTTCGTCTTTTAGTAGGCGATTGTTAAGCGACATCACGATGTTCATCGCGGAACGCGTTGCCAACAAGTCAAACCTTGTCGTGTCTTTCTCTTTGTCGTAAACGCGATTGGCGACCGGCACGCCGCTTTTGACTTCCACGTTCCCAGGCACGTTCAAGTTGAAACTCGTTGCCGAGGGAGAGGGGAGTTGAAGAGACACCGATTGTCTGGCGGCCGAGGTTTGCATCGGAACCGTCATTTCGATATTCAGCGTCTGGCGGACTTCACAAGACGTGAGCAAAACGATCTGACCTTTGCGGTTGCGCCACAATTTGGCCGGTTGATCGTCAAGCGTAGCACTGCGAATCGCAACGCCGCTCAATGGCAATGGGATTTGAACAAGGCCGTTATTCAACGATTCGACAATCAGTTCGCCTTTAATGAAAGCAACGCCTTCGGATACTTCTCCTGTGTATTTCGCAGAAACGATCGCGCTGTCCAGTGGAGCACGTTTGATTTCACGAGTGCGGGCGGACTTCAAAAGCTGGTCGTATTCGGCTCGAGACAATAGGACCCGGTTTGAGTTACCGTCCAGCAGGATATCCAGGCTTTCAAACGGTACAAAAATCTGGCGCTGAAATTCCTGTGGCGATTTGTTTTCAACTTGCTTGCCCTGGGCAAAAACAGATTCACCAACCAGCGCCAAACTGGCTACAGCAAGGATCAAAATCAGGATTGTTTTATTCATTGCGATTCTCCGGTTCCGGCATCATCCGAACTTGGCGGAGAATCAAACGACTCCGGTGGAGGTGAATCAGGTAAAGTCGTTGCTCCAGCCATCGCAAAGTCCGCATGTCCAAGTGTCGACGCTTGCATTTCGCGTCGCAATTCCTGGATGCCGCGGAACCAACGCAAGACGTTGGAAGCCAACCACGCCAGACCGACCACAACCGCGGTCAGCAATAACGCTTCGCTAAACAGGTGCTCTGTCACCAACGGAAAGAATACTCCAACGAACATAAAGGCCGCAATCACGAGCAATGCTCCGGCCAGTTGGGTCGTGAATCGAGCACGAATCAAAACCAAACCCAACAGTGCAATCACGCCAAACACGATCACATTCAAAGCGGTCATGTTGATGGTTCGAAGATGAAGTGAACCAGCCGGTGCCGGATCCGGTCGCAAAGCAGAAAACACATACGGGCGACCATCAACTTCGAATCTCTGGCTGGCCGAATTGTCCTTGTTCACGCCTTCCTGTACCCACGCTAAATAGTCATCAACATTTTCGCTTCGACGACGAAACATTCTCGAAACCATCGAATTCGGGCTGTTAGCACTTATCAGGCCCGCGATCGACCGAGTATGTTCGTCGACCGCTTCATCCGTCCAGGCACCTGACTTGTGCAACAACGCGCGTTCGAATGGCAGGTACACGCAAAGATAAACTTTCTGAACTGCGGGCTCGTCATTGAACAACGGCAAGTCGATTTGATTTGGATCGCCTGCAACGGTGTAGCGAATCTCAAGCAGGAACGGATCGTCAGAGTTCAAGCCCGTCAGCGGAACGTAGATCAGATCTTTTCCACCGCGTTCGGGCGTGACGCGTCTTCCGTTAACACGAATCGGTTGGTCATCAAACGACGTCGCCGCATCAAAGCCAGCGGGCATTTGAATCGAGATACGTTGTCCGACGCTTCGCATCTGATAAAGACACTGGACCGACAACTCGTTTTGCCGCAGTGCAACGGCGCGGACGACGGCACGTGAAATGCTGGTTCGTTTCAGTTCCTGAAGTTCAAAACGTGTCGCCGTTAACTTCAACATCCAGTCATCGACAAATTCAAACGCCATCGCAGCATTGTCGATTGCAACGCCCTGGGACAAGTCCGTTTGCGGATCGATGGGGCGAAGTCCGCTGGCATCGGCTTGGGGGCGGACGTCAATCGTCTCCGATTTGGTCAACACGATTTGGCCACTGCCTCGATCAACATTGGCCGGGATCAGCCGGTCGACATCGACATCGGCACTCTCGCCCAAAGGCAGGTCCGCTATCTTTTCTTCCCAGGTGTAGCGAATTTGATGCTTGCCAAAAAACTCATTGTCTCCTGTCAATTCCCAGGCGGTATAGCCTTCGGGAACATCATCAGGCTGCGGGTCCATGGCCGCCTTGAGAATATTGCTGGATCGATTTCGCAGTTCTGAAACTAGCGGAGTGGGAACGTCGAGGCGCAGTGACTTCACACCGCTGTAGAGGACTTCGTAGAAAAGTCGGGCATCATATTTTACGACTCCGGACTGAACCGAAACCACGACAACCTGTTCGGCCGTGACTTGTGGGCGACGGCGTTTGGCTTCCAGTTCGACGGAAGCATCGGTGTGCGAAAAACTGAACGCCAGGATAGGTCGCGAGCCAGTTGCATTGACCACGGAAGGCTGTTGACTCAAAGCGTTTTGAAAACTTGTGTTTCGCAATCCTTTGGTTTCCGCTGCGTTGACTTGCAGGCTTTCGGGTGAATAGACGACGACATTCCCTTTGGAGAATTCCACACCTTCGATCGCTGACTTGGGAATCGCAAATCCGATTTTCGAAGCGACATCGGTGGGGCTGAGCAGATTCGCGTCGTCGAGTTCCCGGTCCAGTGAAATCTGCAAGCCAATTTTTCCAATGGCCTTTTTCCCTAACGTCACCGAAACACGATTCTTGTTTTTTGCATCGCGATAAAAGCTGTCGACGGGGACGTTGGCCAATCCCTGACGGGACAGCGGTCGAATTTCGCGAATCTCAAACTCTTCGGGGATGTCGAGGTCCAGTTGAAAGACTCCGGCCAGTTGAATGTCATAAACGGCTGACACTTCAACGTTCAATTTTTCAGGAGCTATGGAAACTTCGACCAGTTGATTGACATTGATTAACGGTTGAATCTTTTGAACCTTCAGTGCCAGGGCGATCGGGAGAGACGCATAACGATAAGCGAATTCCCACTTCTGGTTTCTCAGCTTGCCCGGAAGTTCTGCAACGTCCATCTGCAGCAACCCGGTTTTCTTTTCCGGTTCGGCTCGCAGACCCGACGACAGATTGACCAGCACGATCCCGCTGTTACGGGAAACGTCGTTGGCTTTGATTTGTGGAACGGTGATGCTCGTGTCGTCGATCTCATCGATGAATTTTTCGAGCTCGACTGCCAGAAGTTGACGTCCCAGAGTTGGTTCGAACAAGTCAATTTTGATTGTCTGCGAATCATCGCCTTTTTCGACTTCCCATTTCTTAACGTTTCGATCGAAGACGCTGACGACTTTTTGGTCGGCCGGAACGTCGAGGGCGACTGATGTGATTTCTGAACGGGAGATGTCCAGCGCGACGGTAGCGCTTGTGCGGGCGACGCCTTGATCAATTTGGAATCGGGACTGCGTGTCAGCTGAAATCAGAGCCGCCAAACCAGATGCTCCTTCTGCTTTGGGCGTCCACATGATTTTGACTTGCGGTGCACCACCCACAAAGGCCAGGATTTCGTCGCCGTCGTCTTCCGCTGCTTCATCCGCGCCGGCAGTCTTTTTGGATGAAGCGATCATCGGTTCGATTTGGACATCGATATCTTTTTGTCCGGTACGGATGGTCCAGCGATTGACGGGAGCCTGAGGCGCCTGAAACGCAACGGCGCTTTGACCACCGGTTTTGGAAAGTGCTTTCGCGTAAGCGAGTTTCAGTTCGATTGTTTTCGGTTTGTCACCATCATGGGAAACCAACAGTTCGTATTGTCCGTTGTTGACGGAGACAATTCTGGCTTCCTTGTCATCGATCGTCGCCGTTCGGATCGCCGCCTGAGCCAACCGCAACGGGACACGATGCCAACCCTGTTTCAGCAACTCAATTTTGATCATCGCGTCGACGTTTACGATTTCTTTGCCGAGCGTCGCGGTGCTTTCGATGTCGGTGATCAGTGC
>CAYUNP010000166.1:10032-11641 GCA_964446085.1 uncultured Pirellulaceae bacterium | reverse complement strand
AAAGTCCGATGCTATCGCATGCCGCCGCTCCGCGGCTACCGAAGACGCAACATCATCACTTGTGATTCGTACTTCTGTTTGTTGCAAGCCACTAAAAACCCGAACTGTATCTCGCTCCATAAAATTTGCGTGTGAAAACGAAAACAGCGAGGTCCAATAACGGCCAGGTTACATCGATCGTAACATTCATTCGCCGTAATCGATGCGGTGGAAATCACCGTCGGTGATGATCGACTTATACTCGTTCGAAATTGGCTGAACCACGGATTTGCTATACTCGATCTGCCTCCAGTTGATCGCTGGACGTTTGATTGTTTCTGATGGTTGTATAATTTTGGGGCTCTGCCTTGTCAAAATCGAAAGCTGGTCGAAAAGAAGTCGAAAAAATCTTTGCTGCCGCGCGAGCTGGAAAAGTTCGAGTTGTAAAACAGCTTATTGCCAAAGGTGTAAGTCCGAATGTAAGAGATCGGTCATACTTCCGCACCTCTTTGCTGATGGTGACTGCGTCAGCGGGCCACGAAAAAGTATTCCTGGAACTCGTCAAGCTGGGCGCCAACCTGCACGCAGTAAATGATTTCAAGCAGTCCGTTTTGCAATCGGCGTGCGAAAGAAAAGGTACCGCCCTGATGGTTGAAACGATCATTCGTGACGGAATCGTACCGTCGGATGGGCTGCAGGATGCTTTGACAAATGCGTGCTCACAAGGCAAACTCGAAATTGTGAAACTGCTTCTCAAGTCAGGGGCTGATGTCAACGGGAAAGTCAAGGATTTTGGAACACCGCTGACATGTGCTGTCGCCTGGAACCAGCCTGAAACCGTTGCCGTCTTGCTCAAGGCAGGTGCTCGAACTGACGTACGTATCCCCCGCGATGTGCCAGGTGGAGACAAACACTTTCGCAAGACCTTGCTGGAGCTTGCAACTGCTGAAGGCTACGAAAAAGTCGCAAAGCTGCTGAAAAGTGCGGGGGCAAAAGGGGCAGCAAAACCATCGCGAAAATCCAAACCTTCTACGAAGGCACCGACCGTTGCGAAATCATGGAAGCAGATTGACCAATGGCTAAAAGAAAACGCACCAAAGTGGAGGCCATTGAGGAAAGGAGCAAGTCCAGATCAGATAAAGCGCGCTGAAACAAAGCTTGGCATCAGGATGCCTGCGGAGCTTCGTAACCTGTATTTGGGCCACGCCGGTTCTCGCAGCGAAGCCCAGGTTTTTCCGTCGCCCGACGATATCAGTCACTATTTTATGTCACTTACTGAAGCCGTGAACGAATGGAAAATGCTCAATAAATTGCTCAAGAGTGGCGACTTTGAGGGGCTAACACCTGACAGCCATCAAGCCATTCGAAATGAATGGTGGAACGAGCGGTGGATTCCCTTTGCGTCCAACGGCGGGGGAGACTATTTCTGCGTTGACATGGCGCCGACGAAACAGGGTAAAAAAGGTCAAGTCATAACTCACAATCATGAATCTGGACAACACAAATTGCTCGCGCCATCGATTCGCGATTGGTTAGGAAAACTCGCGAATGGACTGGAGGACAGGACTTTCCGTTTCGACGAAGACGATGGATTGATTTGACTCTTCACCTTTGAACTCTCCAAGGAAGA
>CAYUNP010000166.1:7467-9932 GCA_964446085.1 uncultured Pirellulaceae bacterium | reverse complement strand
TCTTCGTACTTCTTTTCCGCCGCTCTGATTTCCTTCTCGTATATTTTCCTTGCGCGTTCGACGGCGGTTTTCATGGAGATCGTCCGCAAACGTCCACGGCATGCCAAGCAAATCCTGCAGTGCGTAGTTGTATTCGTATCGCGTCAATCTACGGAAGGAAGAGTGGCTTACCTATTTCTCCTCGGAACCCATGACTCAGGAGCATCCAGCATTAGCGGTTCGTGGAACACGGTTAGTTCGTCGCCCTGCTTTTTGATCCAGGATTTTAGCTCCGCAGTCATATCTTCCTGAATCTGTTTCAATTCCGGTTTGCCGGCAAGGTTCGTGAGCTCGTTTGGATCGTCCTGTAAATCGAAGAGCTCAAACTCGGGACGCCCGTGATATCGCAAAACCACTTTGGCGGCGGCCTCGTCCGTTTTGGCTCGTTCCGTCCATTGCTTGAAATAGTCGCCGGACGTTTCGCGAAGCAACAAGTCGACATGCGTCGTGAATGCAAACTCGGGGTGTGGATTCCAGATGAGTTTGTAACGATCAGATCGCACAGAGCGACTGAGATACACGTTCATTTTTCGGTCGCCACTATGCGTGGTGAAAATACGCTCACGATGTGAATCCGATTTACCCTCAAGCACCGCAGCGAAAGACCGGCCGTCGAGATTCTCAGGAATTTTTCCACCAGAGACGCCAATGAGCGTTGGAAGAATGTCGATCCAGCTGACCATCGCATCCGTTCGACTCCCGACTTCAACTTTTCCTGAACGGGCAACAATCAGTGGGACGTGAATCCCTTCATCGTAGAGCGTCCATTTGCCGAAAGGAAACTGGGCTCCATGATCACTACTGAAGACGAACAGTTTGTCCTTCGACATGTGCTTGTCCGTCAACTGTCGTAGCTCGCCAAGATACGCATCCAGATTTTTGATTTCTTGCAGATAGCGCGAACGTTGCACTCGGGTGCGCGGCGTGTCGAGCAATTGCGGCGGCATCGACATTGTCTCTGGATCAATCGTTGACTCACCTGGCCATGGCACGTGGGGATCGGAAACTCCGACGAACAGGGCCAGTGGTCGTTTGTCAGTTCGGTTTTCCAGAAACTCCTTTACGTTCTTGCGAAGCTCAGGAATGTCCTGCTTCCGATCGTGGACATGGAACTGATATTGAGGAGCGCTCTTCGCATGAGCCACTTTTCCGAAGGCTGCCGTTTGATAGCCCATGTTGTTCAGTATTTGCGGCAGCTTCAAAACATCTTTGCGTGGGTAGCTGTGATTCTCTTCAGCACCGTTTCGAGCCGGCATCAATCCGGTCAACAACGCAGCCCGACTCACGGCGCACGACGGACTGGCCACAAATGCCCGATTAAAAGTCATTCCGTCTGCAGCCAGCTGGTCGATCGCAGGCGTTTTAATATTGGTCCCGCCGTACAGTGGCAGATCCGCAGTCGAAAGATCGTCTGCCAGGTAGACGACGATGTCTGGCATGCGGGCGCCGTCCGTCGTGGTGGCCTGATCACTGTTTTCAACAGCAGCCTTGAGCGCTGCGGTTGCCTCGTCCCCTGAAACTTTTTGAAGTTGAATGTCCTTGAACTCGACCGTCATCGGAGGCCCTCTGTGCAATTGCAACGCGAGGATACCTTTGCGTCGAGCTTCAGGATGGTTGTCGGTCAGGTCCATCGTTGTGATGCCGTTGACTTGATGGATCTGCCGGTCACCGACTGCAACGATCGTCAACTCGTTCCACTCCCAGTCGACCAGTTTCTGATTTTTGTCACCGACTTCTGCGACGACTTTCGGCTCTCCGTCGGCACCGACCTCGACTTTCTGAAATCGTTGAGCCACGATGCCACGCCACTTTTCAGCGTACAACATGCCGAAGTATTCCGGCTTCTTGTGAAGATCCGCTTGATAGCCTTTGACGACGAAGTTCTCTGCGTCGATTAGCTCGCTACGGTATTGCACCCCGGAGTTGTTGCCCTTGAAGCGAACCCTGGCCTTGAAGACAAAGTCTCCAACGTCGCCGCCTTGCCAAACGAGAAACGTATTGCCTTTGGTTTTGTTGTCCCTGGTTGTCTGCCCGTGGATGACTCCGTCTTTGACTGACCAGAATTCGGTCTTGCCAGCCCAACCTGAGAGATCCTTGCCATTGAAGAGTTGTTCAAATGAATCCTGGGCCGAAGCGAACGAGGGAATCGACAGAATCAAACACAACAGAGCCAAAGGTTTCATCACTCGTGCACTCATTCCTGATTTTGGAAGTGGAAAACAGAGCTCCTATTTTAGAGCATTCAAATCCAAAAGCGACTTGGAAGTTTAATTTCCTGGTGAAGCTGCTCCCAGTTCACGACGAGCAAGCGGCGCAAGTGAACGCCGGATCGGACGCACCGACCGCCCCGTAGTCCGGGCTCTGACCTGCGATTGTTGATCCACCCGACAGGTCCAGAAGAAAATGCGCATTGCTATCCGCGCGGG
>CAYUNP010000166.1:0-7367 GCA_964446085.1 uncultured Pirellulaceae bacterium | reverse complement strand
GTGTCAGTCCGGGACAGCCTGACCTACGTTTGTTGCTCGAAATGCACTTTACATGTGCCGTCTTCATCACATGCGTCGTCGTCCTTGCCAGCGATCAAGTAACGACGTTTGGCGATTTGCTGATACATCCACTGCCACAGCGGCATGCTGCCGGGGAAGTGCAAAAACGGAGCGGCAATCCAGAGCCTCCAGGAACGCGTGCTCAAATAGCGAATCGCTTCGGCACCGCCGTGTTTCGAGCAGTCCTCTCGTGAGATCAGGTAGATCTGCTTCATCATTTCATCATGAGTCAATTCTGGACAAAGCTCAGCCACATACGGATCGTGCAGCGAAACGTAAGCCAATTGATCTTTGGCAACCCACCAAGACAGCATCTTGACCGACTTGCGACAGAAAACGCACTTGCCATCAAAAAGGACAACGTCTGCATGAGGCAAATCCACCGCAGAAGGTACACCGAACGACTGCGGCTCAACGGTTTCGGTCGGAGCAAACTCTCTATCTGTTCGGTTTTGCGAATCTACTGACATTGGTTACAAATTGCCTGAAATGTGAACTTCCGTTGAATCGTACCGTCTTAATACAGGGTATTAACCGTGAAACACCCCCGTTTATCGCAAATATTGCATAAATGAGATCAGAAAAACCGATTTCCCCAATACGGACTTCCTTTTTCGGATTTCTTTAGCGACCCTGGGCGTCCTATAATTAAATGGATCTTCAAACAGTTTCTCACTAAGGCAGAACGAAATGAACGATGTCAATCGCCAAGTCACCAAAGCACGTCGCCGCTTGAACTTTCATAGCTTCGTGCACGTTCTTTCATGGGCTCTGTTTGCAGGACTGGTTGTGGCCGTCATTGGTCTACTGGTTCCGAAAATCTGGTACCTGTCGTTTCTGGAAACTCAGCAACACCACGACGCGTGGACGGCCGGCTGGGTTATCGGTGGATGCGTGCTGTCACTGATCGTTGCGGGTGCACTTTCGATTCGCAAGTTCATTGACACTCAGTCGGCAGCAATCGAAGTCGACAATCGCTTTGAACTAAGGGAACGACTTTCGAGTGCTCTCTCGATTGACGAGTCAACGTCGGAATCTGAAGTTGGACAGGCCCTTCTCAAGGACGCTGGCCGCAGTGCCGAAGTCATCGATGTGCGGGATCGATTCAAATTTCAACGTGCCAAAAGTTTGGCACTTCCATTGATCCCGATCGCATTGCTGTTTGCGATTACCTTCCTGCCAAATGCCGTCTTTGAAAAAGAAGCTGCGGCATCAGATACTTCGATCGAAGTCGAAACGGTCAAGAAGGCCGTCAAGGAGATGCAAAAGAAGATCGAAAAGAAACGCAAATCGCTCGAAGCCGCTGGCCTCAAGGACGCCCTGGGAAAACTTGACGCTTTGAAGCGAAAGTTTGATGGGCTCGATCCGGAAAAACTCCCCAACAAGAAACAGGCTCTGGTCGAACTCAATGACATCAAAAAAGAAATTGAAGAACGCCAGAAAGAGCTCGGCGGCAGCAAGGACCTGAAAAACTCACTTCAGAAACTGAAGGACGTTGGTAACGGCCCAGCCAAGAAAGTCGCCGAAGCGATGGCCAAGGGCGACATGAAGATGGCTGCCAAAGCGGTCAAGGATCTGGCTGAAAAGCTGAAGTCCGGAAAAATGTCCAAAGCCGAAAAGAAGAAACTCGCCAACGACATCAAGCAACTTGCCAAAGAATTCAAGAAGATTCAGGAGCAACACAAAGCCAAAATTGAGAAACTGAAAAAGGATATCAAGAAAGCTCAACAACAGGGCGACGCCAACAAGGCGGCAAAGCTTCAGGCCAAGCTGGAAGAAAAACAGAAGCAGAAGCGCCAGATGGACAAGATGAAAAAGATGGCGCAGAAAATGCAAAACTGCGCCAACTGCATGAAGCAGGGCGACGGCAAGAAAAAGCAGGGTGGTCAAAAACCTCAGGACGGCGAAAAAGGCAAACAGGGAAGTGCTGAACAGAAAGCGATGGAAGACGCTGCTCAGGACCTCGAAGATCTGGCCAAGGAAATGGAACAGATGGAAGAAGAGCTGAAAGAAATGGAAGCATTGGAGGACCTGGAAAAAGACATCCAGGAAGCCAAAGGCGGCATGAACGGCAATGAATCCGATGACCCGAAATGGAGCAAGAATGCCAAAGGCGAAGGTCGCGGTGCAGGAGAACGCGAGCGTGAGGAAGACAAAACCGGAAAGTACAAATCGCGGGTAAAAGGCAATCTGCAGAAAGGCGAAACCGTCGTTACAGGCGACGCCGATGGCAACAATATCACGGGACGCTCCACCAGTGAAGTTCGTGAAATCGTACGCCAAAGCATTAACGAGAAAGCGGATCCTCTGGAAAACCAGGTGCTTCCGAAATTTCAACGTGAACACGCGAAGGAATACTTTGAAAAACTCCGCGGAAACTAAAACCGGCTTCAGCCTGTTTTCAATTAACGAGCATCGACTTTCGATAGGTTTGCTGTCGGTGTTTCTGATCGGTGCTGTGTGCTATGGCGTGTGGCTACTGATATCACCCATGTTGCCAGAGGTCTTCGCCGGCAAAGCCGTTTCGCGAACACAAACCGCAAATACTTACTACAGGAATCGTCAATGGGACAAATCTATCGGGATCTATAATGAGATCCTTGCGGATGATCCTGAAAATGGTTTCGCCATCCTTGCAATCTCCAGGGCGAGCGAAAGAAAACTGTACTCCAAATGGACCAGGTACAATTCTTTGGTGGAGAAGTCCGCAGACGCAGATACCGTTGAGGCAGTACTCGCTGAAGAGGCAATTGTTTTTGACCAGGCAATCAATAGCTGGAAAGGGCTGTTTGATCACGCCCGATATCGAGCCCTCGGCATGGAACGTATCGCTTGTTTACACAGCCTGCGTTTCAGCAAATTGAAGGATGCCGCCGAGCTGGAACTGGCCTTTGACGCCCTGGAATCCATGTTCGATGCAGGCTATGTCACAGCGCGTGGCATGTATAACACCCGGCAACTGACACCGCTAAAGGGCTACGAGGAGTTCAGACGCCTTGCAAAGTTAGAGACTAGACTTTCCAATTCGAAAGATTCGAAATCCACTGCCTCATTCGGCAACAGCTTTTTCGGAAACTGAATCTCCACTCTGCGAACAACTGACGATGAACGATCACCAAGACCCGTCTCCTGTACGATTGAAGACGCTTGTCAGCGCCAACGACCTGCGATGGTCATGTGTCGGTGATTGCGTGTCCTTTGAGTCGACTGCCGAACTCGTTGGCTCGCCGGAGATCGAAGGCCAACAAACGGCACGTGAAGCAATCGAATTTGGCATCAAGTGCCTCTCACCAGGACAGAACATCTACGTCCGCGGTGCGCGGGGAACCGGACGCATCCGCATGGTTCGGCATTTGCTTTCAGAGATGGCACCGCCGTCAGGTGAAAAACGCGACTTTTGCTACGTTCACAATTTCACGCGACCAGAACATCCTCGCCTGATCCAATTGGCGCCCGGGGATGGTCCGAAGTTCCGCAAAAGCATGATCGAACTTGCGGAGTTCGCTGAGTCCGATTTGGTGAAGGCGCTCGAAGGTGAACCGTGGGCTTCGCAGCGACACGAAATTCAGGAGTCCGTGCAGGGCGATATCAAGGCCCGCATGAAACCTCTGGAAGACGCACTTGAGAAAGAAGGACTGGCGCTCGTCCAGGGGCAGGGACCCGGGCAGGCAGGAATCTTTCCCGTCATCGATGGCCAACCGGTTCCCGGTGATCGCCTTGCAGCACTGGTGGCTCAGGGGCAACTCACCAGGGAAGCGGTAGAGAAAATTGAAACCGCAATCAACGGCTATCAGAAACAGCTGAAAGACATCGGCCGCGAGATCAACGATCAAATTCGCGAAGCCACGACAAGAATTCATTCGATCAACGAGAAGGCTGCCAATGAGCTGATCGGCCCCTGGACGGCTCGTATTTCCGGGCAGTTTGATTCTGAAGGTGTCAGAGATTTCCTGGCCGATGTCGTCAATGATATCGTTGAGCACCGCATCGATTCTGAAGAAGATCCGCCGTTGAAAATTCTCTACGGCGTCAACGTTGTACTGACTCAGGACGATTCCGAGTCGCGTCCAGTGATTGAAGAATCGACACCGAACCTGATGAATCTATTGGGCACCGTGGAACCGGACTTCGGCCCCAACGGCGCCGCGATATCGGACTATCGAGGCGTGCGTGCTGGCGCGCTACTGCGTGCAGATCAGGGCTATCTGATTCTGGAGGCAAACGATCTGCTTTCGGAACCCGGTGCCTGGCGATCGGTGATGCGAACACTGCGAACCGGCATGTTGGAGATCGTCCCGCCTGAAGCCAGCTGGATGCGGCAAACCGTGGTGACGCAACCCGAGCCGATTCGCGTTCATGTGCGTGTTATTCTGATCGGCGACGCAAGGACTTATTATCAGCTGGACCACGTCGATCCGGACTTTCGCGAACTGTTCAAAGTTCTGGCTGACTTTGACAGTGAGATCCTGAGAGACAGTCAGGGCATCGGCGCGTATGGGCGGGTCATCTCAAATCTTTGTGAAGAAGAGTCTCTGATGCACTTTCACCGATCAGCCGTTGAAGCGCTGGCCGAACACGGAGCTCGCATCGCTGCCAGACCCGGTCGGTTGACAGCGCGTTTCGGCCGCATCGCTGATATTGCTCGCGAGGCCGCGTTTATTGCTGACGGTGAATTGGTAAAAGACACCCACGTCAAGGAAGCCGTCCGCCGCACCAAACGACGTGCCAGTTTGCCGTCGCGAAAATTTCAGGAGATGGTCAACAATCGAACCATCATGGTTGAGACTTCGGGAGCAGTCGTCGGCCAAATCAACGGCTTGGCCGTGATGCAATCAGGCCCACTGACTTACGGATTTCCCGCACGCATCACCGCTACGATCGGACCAGGAACTGCCGGACTGATCAACATCGAAGGACGTGCTCAGATGTCGGGCACAATCCACACCAAAGGTTTTCACATTCTTGGCGGATTGTTGCGACATCTGATTCGCACCAAACATCCCCTGGCGTTCAGTGCTTCAATTGCCTTTGAGCAATCCTACGGCGGCATCGATGGCGATTCAGCTTCGGGCGCGGAGATGGTTTGCCTGTTGAGTGCGTTGACGAATATTCCTGTCAAACAAACGATGTCCATGACCGGAGCGATCGATCAACACGGAAACATCGAAGCCATCGGCGGCGTGAATGAAAAGATCGAGGGATTCTTTGACGCCTGCGATTATTTCGGTTTGACCGGCGATCAGGGTGTGGTCATTCCGAAATCCAATGCCGGTGACCTGATGCTGCGAGAAGACATCGTTGAAGCTTGCCGCAAAGGAAAGTTTCACGTTTACGCAGTCGAAACCATCCACGAAGCGTTGACTTTGATGACGGACCACGAAGTCGGTGAACTGGACCAGGAAGGCAACTACCCGGAAGATTCCTTGCTTGGCCGCGCCGTCGAGAAGGCTCACCAGTTTTGGCGATTGACACTCTCAAGCCCGGCTCAGTTGACGCAAACCGAATCGATTTCCGCTGAAGACGGCCTGCCGAAGCCACCAGGCAACGTTCGCGATGAATTGTAGATTCGAATCCCGACTTGCTGGATTGTAGCCCGTCCTGGTCCACTGGCGGTGTTGATCTGCGTTAACCCAGTACTGGCGGACTCTGGCGGAAGAGGATTCGCTTCGAACTCTCAGACATGATCACCTTTGCCAAACAGTCGGCGGTTTGATGGCCACGACCGATGGAACAAGGCATGTCGAACTTGCGAAGCAACACGTTGCTTGAGGTCGTCGAGGTTTTCCGGGGCGGCGTTTTACTGCCGTTGAGCGCTATAAAGAGAAGTTCTCACGAGATTCAGGTTTCGGTGAGTAGAGCTCATTCAAGTGATTGCGTTCCTCGACGCGATCCAAATAGGCCTTCCTGTCCTTATCGCGCAGAAATTTCTCTTCGAATTTTCGAACCCGTTCTTTTTTAGTCAACCCTTCGGTATCGTATCGATCCCGATCGACCGTGTTGCGCAGAACAGAGTCCAACAGCCAGGCACAACCTGTGGAACCAGGGATAACGATCATACACAGGAGGAAAAGTACTTTTGCCAGAACGGTTACGCGTGCCCTGGGACGGACTGATTCATTCACAACGCTCTCCAGAATGTGGCTCTACTGTTTTGGCAATTCCGTTTTCCAGATGGCGTAGGCCTATGACCTCTGTACTAGGCAGCTCTTCGCATTTGTGGCGCGGCAACCGAAGGCGTCTCCGATTCCAGCCAGTCCAGCGACGACACGTAGTTCTGTCGCATCAGTTCATCGCCAGCCTCATCATTGATCCACGACGCGACGTCGGCGTCGATGTAATTCTTCCAGTCGCCAACAACGCCCTTGCGATTGAAGCTGTTTGGCTTCTCCTTACGATGCCCTGGCAACAATTCGGCCGGGATCGAAGGCAGCTTTTCCGGATCGGCTCCGATGAAACCGACCATCGATTCTGTCACCTGCTGCAAATTTTCGTGCAGGTCTTCGTACTTGATCAGCATTGTCGGCAAGCCCGGATGACATTTGATTGTGTTCCGGTCTGCAGCCAGATACTGTTTCCACTGCCTGGCTGTTTGGCGTACAAATGATTCATCATCCAACAACAGTTCCGGTCGGTTGTGAAAAAACCACGGATCCTCGACAAACTGTTGACGAATTGCTTCGCGACCCGGAAAGCGTTCAAAGTATTTTGAGATACCCGGGAAGTTGAAGTAGTGAAACATACGGCTGACGATGATGTCACGACAGTCACGAATGATCGAAATATGTGGAGCCTTGCGAATCACGACCGGGTGCAGCGTGTGCGGCGTGCGGTCGCCGACGAATTTGGCGCCCTTGGGAGCGAGATAGTCCATCGTCTCGACCGCCATTTTTTCCAGAGCACGACGAACGACGGCGTCTTCTTTTTCCTGGTTGGCCAGGTTTTGAAATACGCGATTGTTTTCTTTATAGGTGTCGAAGTACTTCCACCAGTGGAATTCGCCAGAGCTGTGAACATCCGGATGCAGGTTTAGCAGGCGGCAAACCCAGTTGGTGCCGGACTTCATATAGCCGCGGATGCAAAAATGCGTTCTCTCACTCACCGAAATTCTCTCTCCATTTCCCGGAGCTTACTTTAGTGACTGGACGTGCCCCATTCAGATACCGCGGGATATTAGAGACCAACGGCAGTGGCAGCAATTTCAGTTGCGTGCTAGCAGCTGCTGTTTGGTACAGAACTTCAGCAATCCTGTGCGAAGGCGACCGCGCCTCAGCATCCAGCGAACGCAGTCGCCTTCGGCTTGCCGTTAA
>CAYUNP010000165.1:0-11764 GCA_964446085.1 uncultured Pirellulaceae bacterium | reverse complement strand
AATGAAGGTGGGATAGGCTTCCAGCCTGTCAAATTTTATCGAAGTTGTTTTACGTGTCGCCGGACTGCAGTATATTCACAGGCTGGAAGCCTATGCCGCCTTTCATGCTCGTTGAACGGCATTGTGTTTAAACACATAGGGCCAGTGGTCACCTGTGACAAACGCTGGAGCCAGTGAAGAAAAAGGGAACTGGCTCAGGATTGCGAAACCTGTGCGCGAACCAACCAGGAAGTCCGAACCAGAACAACCTTCACAGTGACTCCTCTGGCAAGTAGCTAAACCCGATGCAACCACTCTATCAAGCCACCGTAAGCAACTTGATTGTTGAAAACATTCTCTGCAACTTCCCGCGCCGACTCGCGCATGATTTGCACTTGTTCACGATTTAATGACATCGCAAAAATCGCCGGGACCATGTTCTTGACGCTGTCGCAAACAAACACCGCATCGCCAACTTCAGGCGGAATCGCATGACCGCCACAAGTCGTGATCACAGAAGGGACTCCGAACGCCAACGCTTCACAAGTCTTGATCTTCAAACCCGTCCCAAACTCAACCGGATTGATTGAAACGTCGATCTGGGCATAGAATTCAGCAGGTGAATCGATCTTCCCGAGCAACTTCACATTTGGATCTGTCGACAGCTCAATCCACAGCGACATCGACTCATCACTCGAAAATCGCGACTCCTCGTGAAACATTAACCAGTCGCAAATACTCCCCGCGATCACCAGTTGCACATCCGCGTCCTGCTCCATGAGCCGCTGCCAAACCGTTCGCAAAAACTTGATCAGCGCGTGGCCGTTAGAGTGATTTGACGAACCGAAATAGCCGATCGTGAGCAGTCGATCACTTTCGGGACGCGGGTTCGCCTTGTGCGTTCGAGTAATCGGATCCAGCGAGTGGCTCACGGTGAGGACATCTGCCTCTGGAGCCATTGCCTGAAATATCGGCCGCTCATGATCGATGATCGCTAACGCCGCATCGAACCGACGCAGCTCTTTGGACTCTTCCTCAGGGCTGATATCGATCCAGTGCGAAAACCCAAACTGCTCGAACTGTTCCTGCCGCGACGAAAGCACATCATGCGTGTCAACGACACAGTTGACCTGACTCCGCTGCTGTTCGCTCAACCCGTCCAACAGGTAGCCCATCGTGACGTACTGAAAAATGATCGCATCGGGTTCAAACGAATCGACGCACTCTGAAAACGAACTGATCGCCCACGGCCAGCAAAAATCGCGCAGCTGCATCGGCTGATCGACTTTTACAATATCTTCCCGTTCCCGAAACGCCTGCCGCACCAAATGAATCGTGCCTTCCATGTGCCACTTGATCCGCCGTCGGACTCCATCAGGAGCCCGATCAGAAGAATGAAACTGCACATCAAGCCCATACTCTTTGGCTTTGGCTTCGTCCGTTGCAGACTGGACACCAATAAAAAACGTCCGTAGGCTGCATGCTTTATCGCCGAAAGTTCTGTCCGTGACACCAAGCGCCAAATGCAGCATCCGTTGTTGCGCACCCGTTTCGCAACGCCAGAAAGGCACATCCGTTGCCATCAAGATCCGTGTTTGGCTCATGGGTACCTAGGCGAAGAAGTTGACCGCGTTTTTGAAGATCGCAAGTCCTTCGCCTTCGTCGGCCAGCCCATCACGCGTCCAACGTGGATGATGAGTCGGATCGATGTGGCGTTCAGGATGCGGCATCAATCCAAAAATCCGTCCTGTCTCATCGCAAAGCCCGGCCAGATCAACCGTCGAACCGTTTGGATTGGCCGGGATCGATTCTGACTGATCGCCCTGAGTGTAAGAAAGTGCAATTTGATCGTTGGCCTGGAGTGAATCGACAACCGACTGATCACGCGCGACAAACTTCCCTTCGGCGTGCGCGATCGGCAGATAGAGTTGTTCAACATCGCGTAGAAAGACGCACCGATTCGAATTCGCTTTCAAATTTACCCAGCGATCGATAAAGCGACCACTATCGTTCCAGGTCAATGTCGCTGGCAGTCCCTGTTCGTCTTTGGGCAACAGGAATCCTGACTTGATCAGAATTTGAAATCCGTTGCAGATACCAAGAATCAATTTGCCGGCGTCACGAAAACTGGCGATCGCATCAAACAGACGTGACTCCATTTGCGAAGCAAGAATTCGACCAGCAGCGATGTCGTCGCCATAGCTGAAACCACCAGGAAGACAGAGAATCTGATAGTCGTCCATCATTGCCGGACGTTCGATCAGCTGGTTGATATGGACGTAGTCACAGTGTCCGCCCGCGGTGGTAAACGCAAATCCGGTTTCCTGATCGCAGTTCGTGCCAGGCGCGCGAAGAATCAGAGCTTTCACAGTTGATGTTGCCGTAGCCATTTTCGTTTGAGTTACCTTCAATCAGATTTCGAATCGGGTTTCGCTTTTTTCTTTTTTCGCTTCTTCTTTGTCGTCGTCTTCTCGATTACCGAAAGGACTTCGCTGGCGTCGATCAGCATGCGACGATGGTCTTCGGTTTCGATCAGCAATTGCTCCGCCAGAAGCTGTTGGGCGATAACTTTTGCTTTTCCGTTTCGAGTCACGATTCGCCAACCAACGCTTGGCAGCGTTTTCTGAATCTCTTCGTAGGTGTCGAACTCATATCGCAAGCAGCATTTCAACCTGCCGCATCGTCCCGAGATTTTTGTCGGATCGAGAGTCGCCTTTTGTAGCTTGGCCATCTTCATCGAAACAGGGGGCATTTTGACCAAATGCGTATTACAGCAAACTGGCTTGCCACAATCCCCATAGTCAGCCAAAAGCTTGGCCTCGTCCCGCACACCGATCTGTCTCATCTCGATTCGCGTGCTGAACTGTTTTGCAAGGACTTTCACCAGCTCGCGAAAGTCCACTCGTTGTTCGGCGAGATAATAAACAACGATGCGCTGGCGACCGAGAATCTGTTCAACGTCGACCAGTTGCATATCCAGCCCCAGCTTTTCGATTTGCGTCGCGACGTCCTTCATCATCTGCTTGCGGCCGGCGGCAATGTCGGCCCAATCGGCCACATCCTGATCACCAAACTCCCGAAGCACATTTCCCGACGGCGGTTCGTCCAAATGAGAAAGCGCATCATTGGACGCTTCACAGAGCACTTGTCCGGATTCGGTACCTCGCTCAGTGCGAATCACGACTTCCTGGCCGCGGCGATATGAGGCGTCTCCGTTGGCTGTCATCACGCCAAGGTTTCGCATCGTTCCGTATCTGACGATGAAGCTGGGCAAAACTGGGGCTCATTGGGGGCGTTGAAGATAGCCCATTTTAACCGATTGCGGGCGACTTGGAATGAGCCTCGGATTGGTATTCGCGGTAGTTTGACCTTTCGGTACTATCCGAGGTCCGTGAACGGGCTCCGAGAGGGATCGATTCTGGCTTACGCGTCCGGTTAAGTTTGGCAACGATTTGTGCTCAGCACATAAACCATCGGCTCACTGGATCCAACAGCCGGGCTTTGGTCGCGATTCGACAGACCGATTCCCGCTAAAGCCAATACTACAAACAGCAGCAATCATTACAGGCTGGAAGCCTACGCCATCTTGTTGGCCAATCCATGTTCGAAAGGAATCGAATGAAAGCGAACTTGTTTACGCTGACCGCAATCGCAGCGATCGTCATTGTCACTGGTTGCGCCCGTGAAACGGGTTCACCATTTGCCCGATCCAAAGTCGATTTGAAAAAGCTGGCTCCGTTCTCGGCTTCCGCCAACCCGGTTCCCTCGAATGTTCCAGCACCCCCGGCCATCGACCCGCACGCGCCGGAGACTTTCCAGGTACGGTTCAAGACAACCAAAGGAGACTTCGTCGCCCAGATCAATCGGGCGTGGTCACCCAGAGGCGCCGATCGTTTTTACAACATGGTCAAAGTCGGATACTTCCAGGACCTTGCGATCTTTCGAGCGGTTTCGAATTTCATGTTCCAGTTTGGACTTCACGGCAATCCGGCCGTCAACGGCGAATGGGCTGAAGCGCGAATTGAGGATGACGCACCTGCTGGCGTTTCCAACCTCCCGGGAACACTCTGTTTTGCGAAAACAGGCCAACCAAACTCCCGTTCGGTGCAGATGTTCGTCAACCTTGGCAACAACGGCTCACTTGACGGCCAAGGGTTTACTCCCTTCGGAAAAGTCATCAAGGGCATGGATGTTGTACAAGCCATCAACACCGAATACGGCGAAAATCCAGGTGGCGAAGACATTCAGGGACGGCTTAAACGTGAAGGGAACGATTTCATTCTCAAGCGTTTCCCGCGAGTTGATTTGATTCGCAGCGTGGAATTGATTGAGCCTAATGGGTAGAATGGAGCCGGGCAGAAGTTGACTTAGTCAGGAGCAGAAGATGAAACAGAATCAGATTTCAAACCATTGGCTGGTTGTTACGATCGCCGGAGTCATCGTAGCGATGGGCTGTGGGTTTTATTTGGGCAAGTCGAGCAACTCCAGTTTTAACTCGGCACAGCAAACCGAACTGCAGGCTCAGTTCGATGCGATGCAGGCAAACTTGCCGCTACGTATGGCAGCTGATTCGGCTTCGGGCGGCAAGTCGATTTCGATGGCCACTGGAGCAATCACGCCCGAGGTCGATGGATTGTTCATTCTCGATCACATGACGGGCGGGCTTCAGTGCTGGTTGCTGAATTCAAGAACCGGTGACGTCGGAGGAATTTACGTTGCTGACATGAATGTTGCGCTCGGCCTCGACAAAGGCGACCCGGACTTCGTGATGACGACCGGAAGATTTTTCTCACGACGTGGCGGCGGAAATCTGCGAGCAGCCAACTCGGTTTGCTACGTCGGTGAAGGCAAATCCGGAAAAGTGGCGGGCTTCAGCTTGACCTACGACAGAACCGGATTGCAGGGCGGCGTCGTCCAAAAAGGCGAACTCAACATGGTCTGTGCTGGACCAATTCGCCAGGCTGGCACAATTCGCGAATAGCAACAACCGCTACCGCGAATCCTGTTCGACTTTCAAACCTCTCGTTTCGATAGTTATCTCTGTGCCATCGGAGAACTTGACGGTGAGAGGTTCGTCGTGAAAGTTGTAGACCGCGTAGGTTCTCTTGCCGTTTTTGGTAAACACACTGGCAAACAGGTGGTCAGCAGTGACCGACCCGTCGTTGATTCCAAGATTATTCAGCGTGTGAATCCAGTGGTACATGAACGCGTGTGAGTTACCGCCTTCGAGGCTGCACGCCGGATTTGAATCGATGTACTTCACGGCTGGCTCAGGGTTCGACAAAGCCCCAAACATTGCCACCAGGTCACCCCAGCCATTGTCGTAGTTGCTGCCGTGTTTGCGTTTCCCGACAACGACATCGTGGTTGGCTTTCACGTAGTCCGGAAATCGCCCGAGATAGACTGAAGCCGGAGTAAATGGCAACCAGTTGATTCCGTGGATGTGATCGATGTCACCGGAAAACCACGTCGCAAACGCACCTTTGCCACCCCACACCATGCCGACGGCAACGTTGGGAAACTTCTCCGGAAAGTTGGTGTCAGACACGTCGAACCAGTACTCCTCCAGCGCGGTTCGTTCGGTGTTAAAGAGAAACGCACCCAGGTCCCGCACTTTCGAATTGCCCGTTGCTTCACCCCACAACATCATGCCATACCAGGCGTTCATCGATTCCGATGACGATTCCTGATTGTTGCCGTCGCCAAAGCGAGCGTGTCCCGACGCCCAGGAATGTCCCGCGTAGAGATCAAAGCACCTCAGTTTGGGAAACAGTTCAGTTGCCTGCGGCGAAGCAATTTCCTGTATCAGCAAATCCACCATCGGAGCCCATTTTCTGGCCCACGATGCATCAACACGAGCCACCTCAGCACAGGCTCGGACAAAGTAACCGTAGTGAAAATGATGGTCGTTCAACTGCGAGTCACTTCCATAGGACGGCCGACTTCCGATCAGGGTTCCCCACGTCCTGTTGTAGTAAAACAATGGAGACGATTCACCTGCGGAAGCCACGAACCAGTTTTCCAATCGCGACTTCAGCTGATCGACAAACAGTTTTTGACGTCGGTCATCGCCCATCGATTCGCAGATACCGCAAAGCGACGACAGCTTGCCAAGATGTTTGCCTTCCCAATAGGTATCGCCAAAGTCCGGCGCTTTTTTCGCAGCTTCGGTGTCCAGATAGTCCAACATTCTCTGGCGATCCTGAATACCGTCGGAAGGAAGCATCGGCAGGACACTCTGAATCGGCACTGAAGTTTGAAACGAGTTGCCCGCAAGCAGTTTCATCTCGCCACGCACTGAGTGATAACTTTTCCCCAGGAGCTTGTCGCTCGAATACTTCCATTGATGCGGATACAACGCCGTCATCGTGGCGGGAGAATCAGTTTTCTCTTTTGACTCTGTCGCGATTGTCCACTTCGTCAACAACTGCCCGTCCTTGAGTTCAAACTCGAATCCGGTTTCGGAAACATGATTGTGGGCACAGACTTCAAAGCGCTGCAAAGTCGCCGCTTCGTTGTCAGGCAGCAAAGCCAGTGAGAAATATTCTTTGTCCGATTCGAGCGAAACAACCGTTTCGTTTTCGATCGTCCAACGACTTCCACTGGCACCAAAGAGTCCGTAGTGGTTGCCGCGAACAGAGAGTCCAATCGTTTTGTTATCTTTGTCACCGAACCAGAGGATTGGTTTTTCGGCAAACTTCAGTTGGATTTTGCCCGAACCTCTGGTGCAAAAAACAAACGGGCTTCCATGACCGAAACTCGTTTTCAAATTACCCGATTCCGAGGAAAACTGGGCTGTCACAAACCAGTCGGAAAACCCGGCCAGTCTCGCATCGGAGAATTTTGTGTCAGCCAAACCGATCACGATATCCCCGCGTGACGAAACACCACCGCCCATGATCGCGGCTTCAGCAGCCACCATTGCGGCACCGGGATAACTTACTGAAAGACCATCCTCACAAGTAACGACTCCCAACGGGTGCGGGAACAGGTTGTTTGAAAACCTGTCCCATACAAGAGAACTCCACCACTGGTTCGTCGGCGTCGGTCCGGAAAGCGATTCGACTTTGAAAATCTGGTCCGGCAGCGGTTGGCACGGTTCGGGTCGCGCCGTCGTGTAACTGCCTGTGCCCAGAGAGACGATATCAGACTGAAACGCTGCTGACATGTCGGTCGCCAATGAGACAAGCAACAGAGCAAACAAACTAGCGGGTAGCAGGCGAACATCTCGAATCATCGGGATTCCAGTTGCGAAGAGATTTGATTCCTGGAAACACAATCCTGGAACTACATTTGAACCACGCGGGTCTGAGGAATCGAATCGTGCCAGAAATCGGGTCTTGATTTGTCGTCGCACAGCAGCATGGAAAACGGCTCCAAAGGAATCATGCGACACACGGTTCGCCCCAGGACCTGTACAAACGAAGCTTTGCTGCCGTCGACACTGATAACTTTTGTACCCAGCATGAACTTGCCAACCGTCCGCCCCCAAATGGTCTCAAAGATAGGGTAGTAAAGAAGCATGAACAGGCCTGTGACAGCGAACATCACAATCATTAGCAGTGGCGCCATCTCGACAAAAACAAGTCCCAGGCCAAAGCCAGCTGAACCAACAATGTTGATGAAGATCCCGTCCAAAAAGTTTCCTCCAAGCCGCGATCCCCATGACGCGTTGACGAGCCTTCTGTTCTTTTTATTGGAAGAGCCGGAGGATTTGGCGGCGGCTGCTGATGGGATCGTCTTGATGTAGGGATTCGCGGTAACGTCAGAGAGTTCATCGTTGACAGTCTCATCGTCCACCTGAGTCTGACTGGCTGGCGCGGCAGGCATCTCGAATCCAGGATCCTGAACGACATGATTTCTTAAAGGGTCCGGGCCGAGGTGCGCCGGAGCCGCAAACGGGTCAGGCTGCTGTTTGATTGCTCCGATACCGAGCTTGGCAAGTTCATTTGGATCGACTCGTTGAGTCTGTTTTGCGACCTGTTTTGCCTGGCCGGTTTTGCCCTTGGCAGCTCCGACCGCTGCTGCGAATGGCTTTCCGCAAGACTTACACTTGATCTTCTTGCCAGCTAAATTCGGCGGCAAGTTATAGCGGGTTTGGCAGTTCGGACAGGCTACGATCAGCGACATATCGTTCTCTTGAAGGGTGTTTAACTTTCAATTCTAATCCACGAATCCTGACTTGCCGAGGGAATCGGTGAGTCCTCACTGCCTCAAGGGTCGACAAGTACGATTTTGACGTTTTTAGCGACCAGATCAACAGGCGATGCTCTGTGACAACCCAATGAGACGCGAATCGAATCGATTCCTCCGATTGGCAAGGAAACTCGCGTATTTTTGGGAGAAATGTCCGATTTGGCTAGTAGAATTGGAGACACTCCCGACTCCACCCATACGTTGGACTTCAGAGAGAAATTCGATGCCTTCGCCAAGCGGATTTTCAACCACGATGACACACCTCTTAAACAAAACTGCTTTTTTGATTGCTTTTGCAGTCGCCGTCACACTGTTCGTCACCCCAACTAGCCAGGTTTCGGCTCAGCAAGGGTTCCTTTCAGATGCAAACGCTACCAACGCCGGTTTGACCGTTGCCTGGACCACACAGGCCAGGATCAGCGTCAAAGCGGAACTCGCCGACTGGCAATTGGTCGTCGATGAAAATCGTGCGACGACCTATTTCGTCATTAGCTACGGAAAGCGGAAAGAAATCATCGGGGAAAAAGACATCAGCCCTTTTAAGGTTCCCTATGGAATTGAAGGCGCGATGACAGCAGCCAAGAATCGGAAGGAAGTCATTGAGTACGGTCTCAAAAACGACGGCAAAGAGGATGTGAAAGTAGAAATCACAAGCTACCAACTCCCTCATTCGACCCTCTACGCTCTGGGAGCCAGCGGACGGGTTATTTGCCTTGATGCAGACACTGGAGCAACACGATGGGTACAGCAAGTCGGAGATTCCCGATTGCCAAGTGTTGGGCTCGGTGCCAGCAAGACTCATGTTGCAGTTGCCAACGGTTCAAGCGTTTACTGTCTCGAAGCAGAAACGGGTCGTGTTCTGTGGGGCGGAAGATGTAAAAACGCAATCGACTCGTCGCCAACATGCTCTGAAACAAGTATCCATGTTCCGCTGGTCACAGGACGACTACAAACTTTCCCGATCGACAAATTTGGGATTGGCAGTTTCAGTCGCGTTGCTCAAGGCGGCTCGCGTGCTCGCCCGCTGGTCACAGAAAACAATGTCATTTGGACAACTGAAAAGGGACACATGAATGTGGCTCCTCTGGACAGACGAACCGTTGCCTATCGTTTGAAGACCAGCGCTCCGATCGTCTCGCAGGCAGCAAGTTCTGGCGATCGCTTGTTCGTTGGATCGCTTGATGGGTTTGTCTACGGCGTTAACGAAACAACAGGACGTCTCGATTGGGACGTTTCGACTGGGCGAGGAATCCTGAATTCACCCGTTCCATTTGGCAAAGATCTTTACGTCGTCTCACGTGCCAATGAGCTGTTTAAAATTGACTCCGAGGCAGGAACCTTCCCTCAGGGATGGCAAAGCCCGGCTCGAGGCGTGAAAACGATTGCAGGTTTCGGCGTTGATACAATTTACTGCCTCAATGCCAATGGACAGTTGATTGGAATTGATCGTGAAACTCAGGCAGTTACCAAGTCGATCCAGGGTGCTCGCCTTGATTTGGTGATGCCCAATCGAATCACCGATCGAATGTTCTTTGCAACCAGAAACGGTTTCATCCAGTGTGTTCATGAAACATCCAGCGTGCGTCCACGATTCCTTGAGTCGGACCTCGCCGTTGCCAAACCAATGATGGACAAGAAGCGGGAAGACGATTCAGCGATCGGCGAAGCCAGTCCCTTTGGCGAAGATAATGATGGCAAGAACCCGTTTGGCGACGATGACGGCGACGGCGATGCACCCAACCCCTTTGGTGACGACTCTTCGGATGACGAGGATGAGGATGACGGTTCGAATCCGTTTGGTTAGCAGTTCACGTTGGACGGCGGTTTGATTTTGACCGCCTCTAACCCTTGACGCTTGGCCACCTTTGGGAACAATCATCGCTTTCCCATCTCATACAGGCCAAGTGATCAAGTCATGGATTCTCCCGAAATCAAACGCGCCCTCATCAGCGTTAGCAACAAAATGGGCATCGTCGATTTCGCCATTGGCCTGGCGGAAAAAGGCGTTGAAATCTACAGCACCGGTGGCACCAGGCGGCATCTTGAGCAAGCTGGCGTAAAGGTGCTGGACGTTGCAGAGTACACCAAATTCCCGGAAATGATGGACGGCAGGGTCAAGACGCTGCATCCGAAGATCTTTGCCGGAATTCTCGCGCGTAGAAATCGCGCTGATGACCTTGAGTCGATGTCCGATCATGACATCCTTCCTTTTGATGTCGTTGTTGTGAATCTGTACCCCTTTGCAGCCACGATCGCCAATCCTAACGTGCTCATTCAGGAAGCAATTGAGCAAATCGATATCGGCGGACCGAGCTTGATCCGCGCCGCTGCCAAGAACAGTGACTTCGTGACTGTCGTTTCCAACCCAAATCAATACGCGGAAGTCCTGGAAGAAATCAACACTCAGGGTTCAACCACCATCGGATTGCGTCGTCGCTTGATGGCACAGGCTTTCCAACACACGGCCAATTACGATCTGACCATCGCCGACTATTTCTCCGGACAGACCGAAGGCGAACAATTCCCCGCCACGATGACTCTGGTTCTTAATCGACGGTCCGTGTTGCGTTACGGAGAGAACAGTCATCAGTCGGCCGCGGTTTACAGCAGCGAAAACAATCGCGAAGCCTCTTTGATTAACTCACGCCAAATTCACGGAAAGAATCTCTCCTACAACAATCTGCTGGATCTCGATGCGGCGCTGAATATGGTGCGTGGCTTTGAGAAACCTGCCTGCAGCGTGATCAAGCACAATAATCCTTGCGGCGCCGCCGTTGCCGACTCTTTGCATATCGCCTGTGAACGCGGATTCGCAGGTGATCCAGTGAGTGCTTTCGGCAGTGTCGTTGGCATGAACCGAACGGTCGATGGAGAAACGGCAAAGTTCCTGGCCGAGGGCGACCTGTTCGTCGAAGCGATCGTTGCTCCCGGATTCGATGATGATGCTCTGGAAATCCTGGTGACCAAACCGAAATGGAAAAAGAACGTGCGACTATTGAAAGTTGGCGATCTCCAGCCGCTGCGAAGTAGCTGGGAATTACGGCAGCTTGTCGGTGGGGTGCTGGTTCAGGACGGTGATGTATTGGCCGATGATGAATCGACCTGGAAAGTTGCCACTGAATGCCAGCCTGATGAGTCCTTGATGGCTGAACTGGCCTTTGGTTGGTCGATGGTTCGGTTCGTGAAGTCGAATGCCATTACACTTTCGAAAGACTGTTCTCTCGTCGGTGTCGGTGCTGGTCAAATGAGCCGTGTTGATTCAGTCATGATTGCGATTCGAAAAGCAGGCTCTGAACGAGCCAAAGGAGCTGTGTTGTCGTCAGATGCGTTCTTCCCATTCGCTGACTCGATTGCATTGGCTGCCGAAGCGGGAATCGCCGCCATCATTCAACCGGGCGGCAGCATGCGTGATCAGGAAGTCATCGACGCGTGCAACGAACACGGTATCCCGATGGTGCTGGCCGGCAAGCGTCACTTTCGACACTAAGCCGAAGCGACCGGCTAACATCCCTGATGGGATACTTCAGCTTCAAGACTTGGACGTTGGGTTGTTTTGACTTTCTGTTCGTGTATTCATAACCCGACGCGT
>CAYUNP010000164.1:1706-11793 GCA_964446085.1 uncultured Pirellulaceae bacterium | reverse complement strand
TGCTGTGGCGAGACGCTCAGCCATTTGTCCACGGTTCAGATTGTTTCAGGGGAGAAACCGGAACGCTGGATTGAGTTCACTCCTCGATTGGCGTGTCTGCGGCTTCAGGCGATTGAGCCGGTTCTTCAATCATGTGCACAACACGTTGTGGAAACGGAATTTCGATGCCTTCTCTTTCAAAGGCCTCGTTCACGGCCGAGTTTATCTCGTCAACCAGATTCCAGCGTCGTTTGATCGAAGTCGTGCAGCAGCGGATTACAAAATTCAGGCTGCTGTCTCCGAACTCTTCGAAAGTGATCACCGCCGCAGGCTCGTTGAGAACATCCGGATGGCGTTCAACGATCTTTGTAATGAGCTCGCGAACTTTGGCGATGTCTGTTCCGTAAGCCACGCCAACTTTCAAGGCGATTCGATTGATGACGCTGGAAAGCGTCCAATTCAGCAACTTGCCGGAAATCAGATCCTTGTTGGGTACGACCAGTTCCTGATTGTCCCAGTTGGTGATGGTGGTGGCTCGCATTTGAATTCGCGATACGACGCCGGTGACGTTGTCGATCGTAACCACATCGCCGACGCGAACGGGACGTTCGAGAAGCAGGATCAAGCCGGAAACAAAGTTGGCGACGATTTCCTGTAAACCGAAACCGAGGCCAACGGAAATCGCGGCGACCAACCAGCTGTAGTTTGACCAGGGAATCTTCAGATATCCCAAAGCAATGATCACGCCAACGACCAGCAGAATGTAGCGAAAGATCGATGCCACGGCATAGCGAGCTCCCGCGTCGAGCGGCAATCGCTGTAGTAAAAGCAGCTCCAACATTCCGGGAATGTTTCGGACGCTAAAGAAAGTCAACGCAAACGCGATCAATGACAAAAGCAGATCCCGCGCCGTCACAAATTCAACGACCGAACCGACAGTGATTCGCCAGAGTTCCCAGCTGTCGAGAATCTTCGTCGCAGGAAGCAGGTACTGCCAGATCCCCAGCAACGTCAACGCGATCACAATCAGAAAGATGACTCCTGTGAGTTCGCGTGCCTGGCGACTGACGTCGGTGATGTCCATGCCGGACTCATTTTGCAAATCGATGTCGAGTGCTTCGGTAGCGATGCTCATGCCGCTTTCGGCTTGCTTTTCGGCGGCAGCGATGGCTGCCTTGCGCTGTTGAATGAGTTGTTCGTAACGAAGCTTGCGCCTGCGGACGAGAAAGAACCGCATCACAAACCCGAACGCAATCACGGTTCCAATCAGCAGGATCACCGTTTGTAGCAGGCTTGTACCGATCTTGTAGACCGACTCGTAGTAGCCCAGGACTGCGAACAGGAAGAGCATCGCCAGTCCGATCACGATCGCTACAAACACAAACGAACGTAGCCGGCTGACCGTTGCGTCGAACCCATTCATGTCAGGGTCATGGGCGGATCCTCCGGGGCGAAAGACCGTGAAGATCCGATACGCAAATACGACTGAAACGGCAAGCAAAGCCAACATCGCGACGCGGCCCAACCGGTTGTGTTCACCTTCGTTGGAAGCTTCGATCGTGACGATCAGGAACAGCAGTGGCAGTGCTGACGCCATGAACCAGCCTGAATGTTTTCGTACGGCGACTCGGAATCCTTCCGCCCAGGAGAAGTGATTTTGAGCCAGTCCTTCTTTGCGGCACACGCAGCGCATCAATTCAAAGGGGAACGCAACCAGTGATGTAACGGTCAACCCGCGACCTACCGACCATGCGAAAGAGTTCGCCGTGTGGGCCGTGATCAGCCAGCCTAGCGCCAGTCCGACAGCCGGCCAAAAGAACGACAACACAACAGTTTGCAGGAAGCTCGATACCGTTGGAGAAAACTCTCGTGAGCTGCGTTTGACGGCGACCAATCCCTGGCGTTTCAGTTCACTTCGCGAACGTGGTTGCAGCAGTATCAGTCCCAAAAGTCCAATTGCAACCAGCGTGACGCCCGGAAATCTACTTTTGGCGCCATTGGAAATTGAACTTGCTACCGATCTCCAATTGTTAAAGTCACCGAACCAGCTTGCCGCTTTCCTGATGCCGTCCAGGTCGGTTTTGATTTTGCCAGAGTCCGAGTCGGAGTCACTAAAGCCGAGTACTGGTTCCGAGCGAACCCAGATGATGCTCTCATCCAGAAAGTCGGCAAACTCTCTTCTGCCGTTTGTGAACTGCGTTTGCAGAGACTGAACTTTGAACAAATTGTGGAAAAGATCCGTGTCTGTGTCTTCGAGTTTTCCAAGAATCTTGCGTCGGTCTTTGAGAAGTTGTAATTCTGTTTCCCTGTCCAATATGTTTTGGTTCAGCGCGTCCTGTTCCTTTTTGGCTGATTCGGTTTGCTCCGGGTTGGTTTGAGTGGAAAGTTTCCGTTGTCTCAAATCAGCAATCGATCTTTCAATCGCCTCGATCGTCACGGGAAGGTCGGCTCGCTCGTCTTGCCATTTGTACTTGTTCAGCTGAGCGGCCTGTAGCTGGTCAGCAATGTCGACATTCTGAAAGGGAGTCCTGCGATGGATCAATTCGCTTTTGTCACGGCGAAGCATTGCTCCGACTTCATAGCTGAGGCCGATCTCTTCAACTCTCGATTGCATCGTTTTGAATTCAGATTCGATCTTCTGAACCGCCAGTTGTCCGCTACTGCGCCATGACTTGGATGTTTGCAAAGCATCCGTTTCAACTTCCAGTTGTCTGGCGAGTTCAAGGTTTCGTGTGGCGGTTGCCGCGTTCGTGCTCGTTGCACGATCGACATCGGCTTGAGCCTGGGAAATCAGCGAGTCGACTTCCTTTTCGCGCAATCGACCGATGGCTTCAACAACCGCAGCCAGTTCCCTGTTAGTGTTGGCCAGCTGTTTTGTTTTGAGTTCCTGTTTGAGTGGGAAAATTCCGGTTGATGCCTCGTAGGCGTCACGTTCAACTTTTAGCAGTTCGAGGTTTCGTTCCAGCTTCTGTCTCTCCGTCCGAAGCGAAACCATTCGGCCACGGGTCAGCAGTGGGTTATCGCCTTCAGGTGCTTCGGTGGCGAGTTGTTGGCGGACTCTGGCGAGATCGGTTTGAGCATCGTTTTCAAGCTGTGGGAAATCGAGCAGTCGCTGTCGCCGGCGGGTTGGCTCTTCGGTTGCCAGGGTTAACTGTTTTTGAATCGCGTCGACTTCGTTTTCAAGGTCGAGTTTTCGCTTCTCAAGCTCTTCGATGCTTCCCCTCACGTTGAGCGGCATTGGTTTTGCGGAGTCAATTTTTTCGAGGGCTTCACGAGCCTGACTTCGCTGGTTGATCGAGTCGGTTGCTTCCAGTCGATATTCGGCGGCTGCGGCCTGGTCCGTGTTGGCCAGTGCAAGATTTTGCCGGGCGTCGACATAGAGTTTGACGATCGTCCCCTTCTCGGTTTCTTCCAGTTCAGCCTGTTCGACTTTGGCAAGCTCTTCGTCAATCATCTCAATGGTGATTTGATCACGTGGCCTGGCTGGTTCACGCGGTGTGGTGTCCTGTGTTGTCGGCTGATCTTGAACTGGATCCTGAGTTTCCTGATCCTGAGCTTCCTGATCCTGAGTTGCGGTTTGCAGGAATATGCGGCGTGACGAATCAGATGTGCCGATCGATTGCTGAGGTGATGCAGGAAGAATGGGCGCGATGCAGGAAATGCAAGCGGCGCTGAGGATCGCGATGAGAATTTTTGAATGCGAAAACAAACGACTGCCTGAGTCTCAGAAATGATCGAGCGGTGGATTGACTGCAACCCGGGACGCTGAGTTTAGAGCATTTGGCATTCTCAGCGAAGTCCGATCATTCGCTCAGTTGCATCGCCTGGCCTGCTGCCAGTGAACTTTCCAGCATTAGCGAAACCCACTCTTCGGAGGACGCGAACTGCCGTTTGAAGCGATAGGCCATGAACTTGAGCAGGGATCGCCATTTGAGTCTTTTGACGCTGTCACTCCAGGCTTCACCTTTTGAGGCCAACGCCCTGCCCTGCCCAACGAAATATTCGCGGACGTACATCTCGGACATGCGGCTGCGATCAATGAAGTGCTGGACTTTGGCAGCGGGTACCCATGCTCCCGAGTAGCCCGAATCGAGCACGCGTCGCATCATCTCAAGTTCGTCTTCGCCGTGAACTTCCTGGCCGCGACGGCCAAGCTCAACATCGAAAGGGAACGCATGTTGAACGTTGGAGCGAATCGCAAAGTTGGCTCCGTAAGGCAAGCGATCTTTTTGGAAGGGGATCGACTCGTCGCCCAGGTCTCTGGCTGCGAAACAGCCTTTTAACCTGTCCCAGTTCTCCGTGATCCAGGCTTGGGGAGTTTCCTCAAAGTCGGGCTCAATCTTGCCGCCAAAAAAAGCGACTTCAGAATTTGCATCAGCGAACTCAACGTAATTCTGAACCAGAAATGCGTCAAGTAAAACGTCGTCGTCAGTCCAGATCAGTAAATCACTGTCGATGTGTTGCACGGCTCTGTTGCGTGCGTGCGTGTGACCCTGTTTGGATTCGTCCAGCAGCAGGACTTGATGTCGTTTCGTGAAAGCTTTATCCGCAGCGAAACGTTCCAGGATATCGGCGGTTTCATCTGTTGATCCATTGTTGACGACGATCACGCGAAGCTGCACTTGATAGGGGACGATCAGCCGTATGATGCTGTCGAGAGTCTTCTGCAGCAGGCTGGCCCGATTCCAGGTGCAGATGGCGATGTCAATCTTTTGAATTGGCGCAAAAGGCGGCTGTGGCAGTTCGTCGCTATACCGTTCTGGAGATGAATTCATAGTGCCATCGTAATGGTTGTTGACGGAGCTACAATGGAGGCATACTGATACACACGAGGCAACGAAAAATGGCGCTACCGAAAAATGTTCTTGGCACGGAACTTGAATGCTGCTGCAACGACCCGATGACGGGTTTCTATCGAGATGGCTTTTGCCGCACCGGTAAGGGAGATCACGGCGTGCACACGGTTTGCGCGGTGATGACGGAAGAGTTTCTGGCGTTCTCCAAAGCAGCCGGAAACGATCTGTCGACACCGGTGCCTCAGTATCAGTTTCCCGGACTCAAGCCGGGTGACAAATGGTGTCTCTGTGCTTCGCGATGGCAGGAAGCGTACGATGCCGGGAAGGCTCCCCAGGTTGTCCTTGAGGCAACACATATGTCTACTGTCGAATTCGCAAACATCGAGGACCTGAAAGAGTTCGCCGTTGAGGACGCAAACTGAAAAGCCAGCGGTTGAGATGCAGCTTAAACATGGCGCACGTCAATTCAGCTTTGAGGAATCGGTAGTGGTTGTTTGCCTGAAATTTATCCAATGGAGATTGCATGAAAATTTCACGTATCTTTGCACACCGTGTTGAGTTGCCTTTGGTAGAAGGGTCCTACAAGTGGTCCGGTGGCAAGTCGGTTTCCGTTTTCGACAGCACGATCGTTGGCGTCGAAACCGATTGTGGTTTGACTGGATATGGTGAAGTTTGTCCTTTGGGGCCGTTTTACCTTCCCGCCTATGCGGAGGGAGTTCGTGCCGGGATACGTGAGTTGGGTCCTCATCTGATTGGGTTTGATCCCCGCGAGTTGGGCGTTTTGAATCACCGAATGGATGCGGCGCTGCGCGGGCATGCTTACGTGAAAGCCGGGATCGATATCGCCTGTTGGGATATTCTTGGCAAAGTCAGCGGATTGCCCGTGTGCCAACTGATGGGTGGCCGATTTGGTGAAGGTGTTCGTTTGTATCGGGCGATTTCTCAAGTGGCTCCTGATGAAATGGCTGCCAACGTTGCTGCCCATCGAAAAGATGGCTATTCAAGATTTCAACTCAAGGTCGGCGGCGATCCGGATACTGATATCGAGCGAATTCACCTGGCCAGTTCAGTGCTGCAAAAGACGGATCGACTGGTGGCTGACGCAAACACAGGATGGACTCAACATGAAGCCGTTCGTGTGGCTCGTGCTGTTCGCGATCTGGATGTCTACATTGAACAGCCCTGTTTGACCTACGAGGAGTGCCTTGCCGTTCGACGCCAGACTGAACTTCCGTTTGTGTTGGATGAAAATGTCGACAGCATCGGAATGTTGATGCGGGCCAGGAACGATCTGGCGATGGATGTCGTCAACCTGAAGATCAGCAAGCTCGGTGGTCTGACGAAAACCAAACAGGCTCGTGACCTTTGCGTTTCAATGGGGATTGCGATGACGCTGGAAGACAGCTGGGGCGGTGACATCACGACTGCTGCGATTGCTCATCTCGCTCACAGCACGCCAGAAGAGTTTCGTTTCACGTCAACCGACTTCAACAGTTACGTGACCGTCAGCACGGCTGAAGGAGCTCCGCAGCGAAAGGCTGGCTTTATGTCTGCGAGCACAAAACCGGGGTTGGGTATTGAGCCGCGGATGGACGTAATCGGGCCACGGGTTCTGGAAATTGGATAACGCACTTATCGGAGTCAATGAATTGAAGTCTGCCAAAGTTTTCAAAGGCTGCATTCCAGCTTTGATGACACCCTGTTCTGAGGATCGTTCGCTCAACTATCCCGCGCTTGTTCGAAAAGCAAAAGAGTTGATGGATTGCGGAATGACAGGCGTCGTCTACTGCGGTTCGATGGGTGACTGGCCACTGCTTACCGACCAGCAGCGACAAACCGGTGTCGCGAAACTGGTTGAAGCCGGGATTCCCGTCGTTGTTGGAACCGGTGCGCAGAACACTGCGTTGGCCGTTAGTCATGCTCGGCATGCAGCCGACGTTTCAGCCGCAGGTCTGATGGTCATTCCTCGTGTGCTTTCCCGAGGCACGTCTCCGGCCGCCCAGCGTGAGCACTTTGCAGCAATCCTGTCGGCAGCTCCTGAACTGCCAGCGGTGATTTATAACAGTCCCTATTACGGATTTGAAACCAGAGCTGATCTGTTTTTTGATTTGCGTCGGGAGTTTCCGAATCTCATTGGCTTCAAGGAGTTTGGCGGTGGAGACGCGCTCTCCTATGCATCAGAACATATCACGCACGCCAGCGATGACTTGTTGTTGATGGTTGGCGTTGATACGCAGGTGTATCATGGCATGGTTCGTTGTGGAGCCGTTGGAGCCATCACCGGCATCGGCAATTGTCTTCCTGGTGAAGTTCTCAAGTTTGTGGAACTCTGTAGTTTTGCTGCTGCCGGAGATCACACGGCGGATCAGTTTGCCCGGGAGCTGTCGGCTGCACTTGACGTCCTTTCGATCTACGACGAGGGCCCTGATTTGGTGCTCTATTACAAATTCCTGCTGACGTTGCTTGGTGATGCGGACTACCAGTACCAGATCTACCCATCTGATGAACTGAGCGCAAGCCAAAAAAGACATGCCGAGGCTCAATTGGCTCAATTTCAACGCTGGTGGCGACGCTGGCCTGGCAAGGAGTATCAATCCAGCGACGTCTGATCGTTGCGGGTTCGCTGCCGATCGATCCGATGGATCGTTTTTTTAAGATCGGAAAGTGCGACTGCGGGCGGGTTGATCCTTGTCAAGTGACTCAATGGCGCGATAATTCGTGTATCTCATCTCAACGGTGGACCAGACGTGTCCATGTGTTGGCGAATGATAGAAGGATCGACAGCTCGCATCGTTGCGGGCTACATTGAGAGTCACTCTGCGGGCCTTGCAGTGATTAAACGGATTGAACTAGTCAACTTTATGTCGCACCAGCATACGGTCATCGAACCGGATGCCGGGCTGACGGTGTTGGTCGGTCCGAACAACTGTGGTAAATCGGCGATCGTGACGGCGCTGCAGATTCTTTGTCACAACGATAACTCGACCTATGTGCTGCGGCACGGTGCCAAAGAGTGCCAGATCATTATCGAAACCGATGATGGGCACCGCATCGAATGGAGCCGCAAAAAAAGTGGCTCTCCCAGCTACAAAATCGATGGCAAGGAATTCGATCGACTTCGAGGCGAAAGTGGCGTCTGGGATGAGCTTGACCGTACGCTTCGAATGCCCCGTGTCGAATTCGACAATAGCAAGTTTGACGTTCACATTGGCGAGCAACGCAATCCCGTTTTTCTGCTTGGCGACAAAGGAAAAAGCGCTGCACAGTTTTTTGCTTCGTCTTCCGATGCGATTCGGCTGGTCGAAATGCAGGGCCTGCACAAAAAGCGGGTCAGCGACAGCAAGAAGGAACGCGCTCGTCTGGCCACGCAGCAAACTCAGGTGAATCTGGCTCTGGATTGTCTCGAAGCAGTACCGTCGGTTGATGAGCAACTCAAATCGTTCGAAACGCAGTACCACGTGCTCAATTTGGAAGCAGCAAAAACCGAAGCACTGGATGGCTTGTTGTCCGAGTTGACCCGTAAGCAACATGACCTCAAACGGTTTGCCGCAGTCGATTTGTCGCTGCAGAGTTTGCCCCAGCCACCACAATTTGATGATCCGGAGCCGTTGGGAAAACTGGTTGAGCAAATTTGCCTCCAACAACAGGCGATTGGCAAATTTGAAGCATTGAAGGAAACGCTGCAGCCGCTTTCCCAACCGCCCGAGTTTGGAGACGTAGAATCGTTGGAGCATGCCCTGGTCGCGATTGCCAAACAACAGACTGCTGTCGCAAGGCTGTCGAAAGCTCAGCAAGTTTTAGCCAACCTCGAACCTGTGCCACAAACAGGTGACGAACACCAGGTTTCTGCGTTGGCCAAAACGGTTGTGCAACTCCAGACGGAACTTGCCGCATGTGTGGAATTGCAAAAGCAACTCAAGGAATCCAGTCGACAGCTGGGCCTCGTCGAAACTGAAATTGAGCAGTGGGTTTCCGAGAATCCAAGCTGCCCGACTTGTGGCAGTGAAATCAATGCTGAAGTGATGCTTGGTGATGGAGGACATCGCCATGTCTAGGCTTTCACGAAAATATCGCGGCCTGTTGGTGATCGGTGATCCGCATATCGAGGGTCGCTCGCCCGGGTTTCGCAAGGACGATTTTCCGCAAGCGATCCTTGGCAAGGTCCGTTGGTGTGTTGAGCACGCTCAGAAGAACAAGCTCCTGCCTGTTTTCCTGGGGGATGTGTTCGACAAGCCGCGCGACAATCCGACATGGATGATTGGCGAACTGATCGAGATGCTGATGCCTTACCCGGCGGTCGGGATCTACGGAAATCACGATTGTGCTGACCCGCAGCTTGGTGAAAACGATTCGCTTTCGATCCTGATTAAAGCTGGCTGTTACCAGCTTGTGAGTGCAGGAGATTTTTGGACGGGCTTGGTGGAAGGTCGCCGTGTTGTGGTGGCTGGGTCGTCGTATCGCCAGGATATCCCACAGTATTTCGACATCGACAAAATCCCGAAGGACTCGATGTTTGAGGAAGCACCGACGGTCGTTTGGTTAACGCATCACGACATCGATATTGGTAACTACAAAAACGGCAAGTTCGGTCCGTTTGAAATGATGAATGTAGACCTGTTAATCAACGGCCACATTCATCGACCTGCCAGGCCGGTTCGCAAAGGTCAAACGACCTGGATGAATCCCGGGAATATTTCCCGTCGTTCCCGCAGTGAGCATGCAAAGAAGCACGTGCCGAGCGTCCTTGAAGTTACTTTTCCCGAATCAGGATTCGAAACCCGCACGATCGAAGTGCCTCACAAACCGTTTGAGGAAGTGTTTTATCTGGATGATATCGCTGAATCGGAACGGGACGAAGAACGTTCAGGATTCGTCACTGGTTTGAGTGAGCTTACCAGGCGGCGAACTTCGTCGGGGGCTGGTTTGATGGAGTTTTTGGACAAGAATCTGGATTCATACAACGACAACGTGGCGGCCGAGATCCGGGAACTGGCAAAACAGGTAGTGGAAGGATAACAGGATGAGTAACGATACGATCGACAAACTGCAGGCGCGATATGCGAAGTTCAGCAAGCAGCAGATTCGCGTTGGTGCCCAGTTGGAAGAAGCGCAAAAACGACTGTCTGAATTGCAGTCGCAGGCCCAAAAAGATTTCGGAACCGATGATGTTGATGCGCTTCAGGAGAAGTTGCAGGCGATGAAGAAAGAGAATGAGAAGAAGCAGGCCGAATACCAGAAAGGGCTGGATGAGGTTGAAGCGAAGTTGAAAGAAGTGGAAGCCGAGTTTGCCGAAACGGAAGTCGAAGACTGAG
>CAYUNP010000164.1:0-1606 GCA_964446085.1 uncultured Pirellulaceae bacterium | reverse complement strand
AAGCGACTCGACCGTCTCTCGTGGCAACGGGACGATCTAACCCTGAAAGCCAAACGGGTTGCTGCGCGGTTGAAGGTTCTCGATAGTCATCTTGAGATAGCTGCTGAAGTTTCCGAAGCGCTCGAACATCTTGGTCAGGAACTGTTCGAAGAAGTTCTCGGTTTGATGGAAGAGAAACTCTCCCGAGCTATCGAAGAAGTGCTCGACCAACCGATTCGATTCAAATCAGAGGCGACGTTCAAAGGTGGCACTGCTCACGTGAATTTCTCTGTGGAACGTGACGGCAACAAAGAAGATGTGCAGCGCGGCCAGGGTGGATCGGTTCAGAATATTCTTAGTGTTGGTTTGCGAATGTTCGCACTGGCCAACCTTGAGGAAAGTGAACACCGAAGGTTTCTCGTGCTCGACGAGCAGGATTGTTGGCTGCGTCCGGAGTTGGTGCCGCGACTGGTGAACATTGTGCATCAGGCAGCTCGGGAATTGGAGTTTCAGGTGATCATGATTTCGCACCATGATATTGGGCTGTTTGAAAAGTACGCTGACAAAGTCTATCGCCTCAATCCAGGCCGTGATGGCCTGGAGATCGGTGAAGTCAATCCGCGACCGGTCGAAGATGATTCTCAGTAGGCTGGTTTGCGACGCGGGCTCCGGGTCATTACACTTGATTTCTCACGGTCGTTCGACGAATCCCGTTTGGAATTAAATGAGAAATCAATCATCGTTAAAGTGTTCTCTTCTCCTGGCAATCATCGGGCTATTGTTGTCGGGACCGCAATTGGTCATTGGGCAGGAAGAAGTTGATCTTTCAGTTCCAACCTTCGATGCCAAGCCGCTGGTCTGGCTCGATGACTGGAAGCCGTCGACGCAGGAGGCTTCCGCAAAAAGAAGCGAGGCCCAAGCCCAGGTGCGTGTGGCTGACCTGTTAAAGTCGACGGGGCGATATGGCAAAGCAGAAGAAGCCTATTCGAAAGCGATGGAAATGGATGCTTCGTGGGCCTATCCGCCATATCAGTTGGCTTGCAACTACGAGCTTTCAAATCAGCATGAAAAAGCGGTTCCCGTTTTCAAAAAAGCGATCGAGCTTGGTTTTGCAGACTTCCCGACGGCGCTCGGAGATGATGAACTGGGAGAGTTGAGAAAGGCGGCTGACTTCAGGAAGACACTCGCCAAAATTCGCGAACTCTATATTGCTGACGGCAAACAGAAAGTCGGTACACCGATCGCGGTTCGACCAGAGGGAGAGAAGCCAAAAGATGGTTGGCCGTTGATAATGATGCTGCACGGCTTCGGCGATAACAACGTGAACTATATCGATCTGGCAAAGGCCTGGTCGAAACTTGGGTTCGTTGCTGTGGCAGTTCCCGGTTCGGTTCCTGGTGAGGACGGACGGTTTATGTGGGCAAATGAGTCAACCGAACCAACGCTGCAGGATCTGCGCTCGATTGTGAAAACGAAATCTGTTTCCGAAATCGTGAACCCGAAAAAAGTGTTCTTGCTGGGCTTTTCTCAGGGAGCACTACATTCGTTGCTGTTGACGGCCGAACATCGGGACGAGTTCGCGGGTGTTGTTGCGTTGTCGCCCGGTGGATCGCTTTCTGGAAAAATG
>CAYUNP010000163.1:3490-11848 GCA_964446085.1 uncultured Pirellulaceae bacterium | reverse complement strand
GTCAACAGTTGCGATCCCTCGCTCACGCGTCGGGTTGTGATGTCGAACAATTGGTCCGTGCTCAGGCCAACAAATCCTGTCGAATTTTGCCGCCGTCAACAATTTCGATCGGGCGATCTCCCGGTGCCATCAGCTCCTTGTCGGCGTTGATACCGATGCACTTGTACATCGTCGTTGCCCAATCTTCGACGGTCATGGCATTGTCAGCAGGTTCACTGGCAGTCGAATCGGACTTGCCGTAAACCTGACCTCGTTTGATACCGCCGCCCGCCATCAATGTGCTAAATACTTTCGGCCAATGGTCGCGACCTGCAGTGGCGTTGATTTTTGGAGTGCGGCCGAACTCGCTGGTCACACAAACAAGTGTGGAATCCAGCAGACCGCGTTGATCGAGGTCATTGATCAGCGCTGCGTAGGCTTTGTCAAACGCCGGAGCTTGCTGGCGAAACTTCGATTCAATTTTGTCGTGGTGATCCCAGCCACTATAGGTAAGGGTCACAAATCGCACGCCTGCTTCGACCAGCCGCCGAGCCAGTAGCATGCGTGCTCCGGCGGTGTTTTTTCCGTAAGCTTCCCGAAGTTTGTCGTCTTCCTTGCTGATGTCGAACGCCAGCCTCGCTTCTTCGGAACTGATCAAGCCGTAGGCACGTTCGTAGAAAGTATCGACCGTATCGAGTGAGTCCGATTTTTCCTTTTCGCGAAAGTGCTGGTTCACGACTTCGAGAATCTTCTTGCGTTTGCCAAACCGTTTCGGATCAACGCCGCCTGGAAGTTGCAAGTCACGAACGCGGTAATCGCCACGTGCCGGATCAGAACCAAGACTGAACCCGGCAAAAGAAGAACTCAGATAGCCAGTTCCAGCATAGGTGTTCGGTTGGTTGGGAATGAAAACGTAGGGCGGTAAATTCTTGCGCGGCCCGAACTCATGCGAAACCACGCTGCCCATGGAAGGGTACTGCAAAGCCGGGCTGGGGCGGTATCCGGTAAACATGTTGTGAACGCCACGCTCATGAGCCGCTTCGCCGTGAGTCATCGAATTGATGATCGTGATCTTGTCGGCGACGCTGGCGGTCTGCGGAAACAGCTCGCTAAACTTTACTCCCGTCAGCTTTGTGTCGATCGTCTTCAACGGACCGCGATACTCCAACGGAGCATAGGGCTTGGGATCAAAGGACTCCTGTTGAGCCATTCCGCCGGGCAGGAAAATGAAGATCACGGACTTTGCCGTTCCTTCTTTGCTCTCGTAAAACTTCTGATCCGCCTGAGCAGACTTCAGCTTGAAAAAGTCAGTCAAGGTCAGACCGAGCCCGCCAATGGCACCGACGGTTAGCAGATTGCGACGACTCAGAAAGTGATCAGTGCATGGGTTGCGTTTCATGTTGGCTCCTGGAAGCGGACAGCAACGTGAGCAATAGACTAAGCCGAACTGTCCAGAGTGTCAATCAATGCGGCAATTAACCCCCTTGAAGGTGTGCCTTTGGGCTCAACTGCCAAATTTAACAACATCGATTGGTAATTGAACCCAGATTGATGTTCGTGGTTGCGAGCCAATTGTGGATACTCGGAGACCAAATAAAACCTGTGCGACCACATTTTCATGGATGAGAAATGATCAACGTCAAGGACATTGTCAAACTTCAAGTCGAGACCGTTGCTCGTTGGCACGATGAGCCAATCGACAATCCATACACTGGATTGGAAAAAGCGGTTTGCACACAGCATCAATTCAATTTCCAACTGTGGCATCAGGAGGATATTGCTCGAAGTCGCAACGTGACCGATGAAAAGATCGCGGAAGTAAAACGAGCCATCGATGGCTTCAACCAGAATCGAAATGACTGGATCGAAAAAGTCGACGACTTCATTAGTGAGCTGGTCGATTCTTCCGACGTCGTCGTTAGTGACGATGCGCGTCTCAATACCGAAACACCAGGCAGTGTCTTTGACCGCCTCTCGATTATGTCGCTACGAATTTATCACATGATCGAGCAGCTTGATCGTGACGACGTTGAACAAACGCACTTTGATTCCGTGAACCAGAAGATCGCTTTGTGTCGCCTGCAACAGGACGAACTCAGTAGCTCGCTGCAGGAATTGTTGGACGACATTTTTGCCGGACGAAAACGACATCGAACTTATCGTCAAATGAAAATGTACAACGACCCAACGCTGAACCCGTATTTGTACAAGCATAAAGTCGCGTGAGATTCATTTGGCCGTGGCGATTCACGGTCTGGCACAGCGATGTCTTCTTTCAGGCATCGCAACGAATCCAAATGTCAGTTGCAGCAGGCAGCTGTTTTTCAATCACCGGATCATTGACTGACCAACGATGATCCGACGGTGCGCAAGTCGATTGGTTTGATGCCAAGTTTTTCTGCGGGTGAACCTTTCCTGAATCGATAGAGCCCCTCTTTCATTGCTTCTTCGTCAAACATGGGGTCTGCGTAGAGCAGTTTCACCGAGTCTTTGCCAGCGGTTGCAGGTTGTCCAGAAAACAGATCGCTGCCGAGCTTTTCTTTTGGCACGTACGGCTCGCTCCTGTTCCTGGTGAAGTAGATCGAGTCCTCCATCCTGGGAAGGTTCTGATAGAAAGGCCGATTGGTCGCGCGATCGTCTGTCAGATAGAGACCGTTTGTCGATTTGGAAGAAGACGTCGGAAGAAAGATGTTGCGTTGCGGCAGGACTTTCTTCGTGCCCCCCAGCCAACCGGGTAAGCTGCGTCCGCGCAGAAACGTCTCGGTGAAAACGAAGTTGTTGACAAGATCGGCAGGCCCTTTGAGACCAAAGCCTCGCTCCGACTCAGTGATCACATTCTCCCGAATGATGGTGAAGCTTGGATTGTCATCGAGGCGAATGGCGCCGGCAGTATCATGGTTTTCGTGAAGGTAGTTGCGTTCTACCAAGTTGTTCTCGCCCATGGCTGAAAAATAGATCGCGTTGCCATCATGCAGCTTCAGCAGCGTACGCGAGATATCGTTCATGCGAATCCTGTTTTCACGGGCGTGAAGAAGTGGCAGAAAGTGTGACAGGCGATTCTGCGATTTGGCAGCCAGCCCCTTTTTAATAAAAGGTTCGCACTCATCGAAACGAATCGAGGAAACCCATGCGCGGCGAAAGGGGATCCGTTTTACCAGATAAAATTCATGTGGACGGCAACCGCTGACAACCATGCCGTTGTAGGGCACTTCCTGGATCGTGTTGTGAGTGATTTCGTTGTGGCCACTTTGTGAAATAAAAATCGCCGCCGAATGCAGCAAGAGCTCACCGACATGATGAATGTAGTTGTCGTGCACTACGTTGTTTTTGTTAACGTCTTTGGTGCCCGGCCCATAGCCACTGAGCACAACACCGCCGCCGCCAAGATGATGCAAGTGGTTGCCGTTAATCTTGATGCGTTGGCAATGCAGGTCCAGGCGGATGCCGGTGCCGCTACTGGATTTAATAACGCAGGATTTGACTTCACAGTCTTCAGCATGGCGAAACCGAATCACAGCGTTGGCTTTGTCGTACATTTCCCAATCGTGCTGCAGCCCCCTGTCTTTCTCTCGCAAAGTATCACGTAAGCCATGAGTGAAAGTAAGTCCTTCGAAACGAAGGTGTGATGTAACGGGCCCAGCTTCGACACCTTCGACCCGGATGAATTCCTGAAGATACGGCGCGATCACATTCATATCGGCCACATCCTTTTCCGGCCACATGTAGATACGGCCTTCGTTCGTATTGACGACCCATTCTCCGGGCTCGTCCAGATATTCGATCGCGTTCTCCACCCAATAGCGATTGCGAGGGTTGATCGGCTGATAAGTTGGATCCACCGCCAGGTGTGCGATTTTATTTTTGGTATCAATGCGGTCGAGCGAGATGACATTGGCCAACCATGGACGGTCCTTCAGAATCAGCTCGATATCGGAAGGGTTGGGCCAGTCCTTGATGTCATCGTTTTTATAGTGAACCGTTCGATCAAACGGGGCTACGGGTTCGCCTTCGTATTCCAGGAGCTTTGTTAGCTTTTTCCCCTGACGGTTAAAGTCATTTTCCTTTTCGAATTTTGCATATCTAAAGCTTCCTGACCTCGCCCGTTTTAGCAGCGAATCACCATCGTAGAGCGAGCGAATCCTCCACGACTTGTCGTCGAAGCCCTTTGGGATCTCAGCCACCCAGAGCTTTCCACTCGCCTGTTTGGATACGCCATTGGGATCGACGGCGAGTTTTTTCCATCCCGTGACCGGAACACCGCCTGTAAATACAGGTTTCTCACCGGGGGCTGCTTTGTAGACGATCGGAGCCGCTTCGGTTCCCGAATCCTTCAGGCCAAACACAACGGTTTCTCGAAGCGGATAAACACCGCCTTTGACAAGAACCTCGATCGGTTGGTCAGGCTGCTCTTTTCTGATTTCCCGAACTCGTGTTCGAGCCTGCTCCAGTGTTGAAATCGTGCCGCCAGGTTCAACGATAACCGTTTGATCAGCCCGCAACGAACAGGAAGCGAGCAAGCAAAACAAAATGGCGTATTGAAAAGAAGCCTTGGTTAATTGAGGCATAGGGATCTCTCAGGTTTTAGATGGACCAATCCAAAAGAAAGTGTGCATGCACAAGGAACCGGTTCTTCGGCTACAGAAATTTTCCAGTCACTGAATTTGCTGCTCTCGAAATTTCTTCAGGTGTTCCACACGCAACCAGATCGCCACCATCAGCGCCACCATCAGGGCCAAGGTCGATGATCCAGTCAGCGCACTTCAATACGTCCAGATTGTGTTCGATCACGATTACCGAATGGTTTTGCTCAACCAGTCGTTGGAGCACCAGTAACAGGTCTCGCACGTCTGCGAAATGCAAACCGCGAGTCGGTTCATCCAGCAAATAAAGTGTGTGCGTTTCTGAAGCCCGGGCAAGTTCTTTTGCCAACTTCAATCGTTGGGCTTCGCCGCCTGAGAGTGTATTTGCTGGCTGTCCAAGTTTCAAGTAGCCCAAACCAACCGACAGCATCACGTCCAGTATTCGAGTAACTTTGGCGAAGTTTTCAAATCGTTCACGAGCTTGTGCCACGTTCAGGTCAAGCACATCTGCTATTGAAAGCGTGCCGTATTTGGCTTGCAACGTCTGAACATTGAAGCGGCGACCTTTGCAAGTTTCACAAGTCACAAACTGATCGGGCATGAAGTCCATTTTTACTCGCCGCACCCCATGACCGACGCACTCATGACAGCGACCCGCTTTCGAATTGAAGCTGAATCTTCCGATGCCGTAGCCACGCTGTTTCGCGATCCGCGTCGCCGAGAACACTTTGCGAAAATGGTCCCACAGGCCAGTAAAGGTCGCAGGACAACTTTTGGCGCTGCGGCCAATCGGTTTCTGGTCAATCAAAATCGCTTTGTCGATCTGTTCCAGTCCTTCGATCGATTCGAATGGCTCGGGGCGCCGACCAAAAAATCCAAAATGATCCTGAATTGCCGGAGCAAGGGTTCGATTGATCAGCGTGCTTTTGCCCGAACCGCTAACGCCAGAGACGCATACGAACCGTTGCAGCGGTATCGAAACGTCGATCGACTTCAAATTGAATCCCGAAGCACCACGAATCGTGATGGCTTTCGAATGATCGACCGGGCGACGAACAGGGACTTCGATTTGCTCCCGACCGTTGAGAAATGCTCCGGTGAAACTTTCTGGTTCCGCAGCAATCTCCTCGGGTGTTCCCGCTGCGATGACTTCTCCGCCAAGGTCGCCAGCACCCGGCCCAATGTCGATCACATGATTGGCTTCACGGATAATGGTCTCGTCATGTTCGACGACCAACAACGAATTGCCGTTTGATTTCAGTGTCTGCAACGACTTCAACAATCGCTCGCTGTCCCTGGCATGCAAACCAACGCTTGGCTCATCGAGCACATAGCAAACATTGGCAAGGCCCGAACCGATAGATGCTCCCATGCGAACCCGTTGCAGTTCACCACCACTAAGCGAATCGGCGCCACGGCCAAGCGAAAGATAATGGACGCCAACTTCGTTCAGGTAGTCAAGCCGCTTTTGAATTTCATCCACGATCGTCGCTGCGGCAACGGTTTCCGCATTCGATTCGTCATTGTTGGCGAGACTGCGAAACCAGTCACCCGCGTCGCCAATGGACATGCCGAGAATGTCAGCAATGTTATGACCAGAAAACCGCACCGAGTTGGCTTGCAGGTTCAGACGCGAACCGGCACAGGATTCGCACGGAAGATCGCGTTCCAGTGCCGACAGTTCTTCGTAGCGATCGTCGTCATCAGTCGTTGCCAGTTCACGATGCAACAGCGCGAAGATGCCGGGCAACTCTTTTGAACTGCTTTCCAACAGCCTTCGCATCGCGGGCTCATCCAACATCGAAAGCGGTTGGCCATCGTCGAAGTTGACTTGTTCGAGCAACGGTTTGAGTTCACGAAGCGTTGATTTCAGTTTTGCAGCGGTAAAACTGTTCCACGGTAGAACCGCGCCATCCGACAGCGATTTCGCAGGATCGAGAACTCGCTCGGTATCGAATCGCAATTGCAGCCCCAGCCCATGACAATCGGGACAGGCTCCTTGAGGTCCATTAAAACTGAAAAGCCGAGGACTCATTTCAGGGTAGGCAAGGTCACAGTTGGCACAGGCGTAACGCGTGCTATAGCGAAGTTGACTCCATCGCACCGTGTCGCTGCGAATCGAAGGATCTGATTCGACGGTTTCTGGCGTCACATAACTGATGACAACATTGCCCTGCCCAAGTTCCGAAGCCGCATCGATGGCCTTGAGTAATCTTTCACGAGCGTTGTCACGGACAATAATCCGGTCAACGACGGCCGCGAACTCATACGGTTGATCGGGATCAAGCGGCGGTGCGTCTTCGATGTCGAAAATGGCTCCGTCGATCGAGACCTTTAACAAACTTGCGCGGCGAATCGTTTTGATCGCAGACTCGATGGTGACTCCATCATCAACCAGGGGAGCCAACACCATCATCCGTGTCGATTCTGGTAGTGCTTCGATCGCATCGCAAATATCGACTTCTGTTTTTTGCTCGATCGCGTCACCGCACTGAAAACAATGCACTGTCCCGACCTGGGAAAACAACACGCGAAGAAAGTCATGGATCTCGGTCAGTGTGCCGACAGTACTTCGCGGGCTACCGCCGGTGTTTTGCTGTTTGGAGCATACGGTGGGAGGCAATCCTCGAATCACATCGACGTCTGCGCGTGGAAGTTGATCAAAGTACTGCCGTGAATGAATTGATTGACATTCGAGAAACTGTCTCTGGCCTTCAGCGAAAATTGTGTCAATTGCCAGAGAACTTTTCCCCGAACCACTGCGACCACAGATCACCACCAGTTGATTCTGCGGAATCTTCACGTCAACATTTTTCAGGCAGTGAGTCCGAGCGCCGACGACTTCGATGAATCGGTCTGCAAGTGCGTTGGGTTCAGACATGGCGGTTACGACTTGGTGCCCTGAATCGTTAACACCAATCGCCGCGAACCACCGCGATTTCGATGCTCACACAAATAGATGCCTTGCCACGTCCCGAGTGCCAGTCGCCCGTCACTGATCGGGATCTGTAGCTGACATCCAAAGAAAGAAGACTTCACGTGCGCTGGCATATCATCAGGGCCTTCACAGGTGTGAACGAACGGCATCGATTCCGGGCAAATCAGGTTGACGGCCGTTTCCATGTCGACACGGACATCCGGGTCGGCATTTTCATTGATCGTCAGGCTGGCAGAAGTGTGCTGGATGAAGACTTGCAACATCCCAATGGAATACTCTCCAATTTCCGGGATCGCGTCGACCACATGTCGCGTGATCAAATGAAATCCTCTCGAGAAACGAGGAAGTGAAAGTTGCGCCTGGTGCCAGTGAGTCAATGATCTTTGGTTGGCAAAGTTAGTGGATGAGGTTGGTGTCGATCGGTCAATGATGATAACGAGTCTGATCAAGTCGCAGAAGTGTGAAGCTCGCTCAGACTTGAAATCACGCCTCGCTGGCGGTTGTAGTCCAGCTTTCGATTGAGATGCATCGCTTTCCAGCCAAACTTTTTAGGAGCAACGTAGTCATTTTCAAAGTCATCGCCAATCATGATGACTTCGTCGGCGTCTGTAAGTTTCAGTGAATCAGAAACGAATTTGTAGAATAGCGGGTCGGGTTTTCGGTATCCGACTTCGGCGGAGCAGAAAACGGATTCTGCGACGGCAAGTTCGTCGAAGTTTTCCATGATCGCGTGTAATCGCGAATCGAAATTTGAAGCAACGACGATTCGATCTCCGCCGGACTTCATTTGAGCCCAGCATTCCGCGACGTCGTCATAGACCTGCCAGTTACCAGGGCTGGCAAAGTGACCCCAGAGTTGCT
>CAYUNP010000163.1:0-3390 GCA_964446085.1 uncultured Pirellulaceae bacterium | reverse complement strand
CCGCTTCATTGCTTCTCCGGTCGAATGAGTCTGAATTCATAGTTTCTTGTGTGAGATTCGATCATATCAAGCTTCGTTCCCAAAGCCAAAGGCAGAAATTGGTGCTTGTATTATCCGGTACAGGATCGCCAGGGACGGTTTTTTGCTGTTCTGATGCCGCGAGGAGCCCACATGTGACTTTGCTCGCGCAGCGAATTTGCCTATAAAGTGCGGCTTTCACGAACCTCAAGCCGCCGATTTCCTCTGCCAACCAGAGCAATATCTCAACACAGCGATCCGAATAATGACTGACCAGGAAATTCCAACACGTTTTGATTTCGACACTGCCGAACCTCGTATTTACGGGATGTGGGAGAAAGGTGGCTGGTTCCATGCCGATGAGAACGATGATCGGCCTCCTTACACCGTCGTGATCCCACCACCGAACGTTACCGGAGCACTGCACCTCGGTCACGCACTCAACAACACGCTGCAAGATGTTCTGATTCGCATGAAACGGATGCAGGGTTTCAACGCGCTCTGGATGCCGGGCACCGATCACGCTGGAATCGCAACGCAGGCTCGGGTTGAAAAACGAATCAAGGAACTGGAAAACGTCACCCGTCACGACCTCGGGCGTGAGAAACTGGTCGCCCGAATCTGGGACTGGAAAGAGCAGTACGAAAAGCGAATCCTGGGCCAACTTAAACAGATGGGCTGTAGCTGCGACTGGGAGCGAACCCGATTCACGCTGGATGATGTTTGCGCGACTGCTGTTCGCCACACGTTTCATGACCTGTTTCAGAAGTCAAAAATCTATCGCGGCAAACGTCTGGTCAACTGGGACACGTTCCTGCAAACGACCGTCAGTGACGATGAAGTCTACAACAAAACGAAGCAGGGACATTTCTGGCATTTCATGTATCCGGTCATCGACCCCAAGCCAGGTGAGCCCGCGCATATCATTGTCGCAACGACGCGTCCTGAAACGATGCTTGGTGACACGGCCGTTGCCGTTCATCCGGATCCGGCTGCCGCGCTCAGCAAAGTTGCTTCCGAACTCAACGAAAAGCTCAAGAAGTGTTCTGCCTCTGATAAAGAAGGCGTCGAAGAGCAAATCAAAGCTCTGGCGCAACGACGCGAATCGATGTTGTCACAGCTTGAACTTTTACGGGACATGGCCAACGACGGCCGAAAGCTCACTTTGCCGTTGATGAACCGCGAGATTCCACTGGTTTGCGATGAGTGGGCCAAACCCGAACTCGGCACCGGTTGCGTCAAGATTACGCCGGCTCATGACCCGAACGACTACGAAGTCGGAACGCGTTGTGATCTGCCGATGATCAACATTATGAACTCCGATGGAACGCTTAACGCGGAAGCCGGTTCCTACGCTGGTCTGACGATGAAGCAGGGGCGCAAGAAAGTCGTCGAAGACCTCGAAGCACTTGGCTTGATGGAGAAAATTGAAGATCGCGAAATCGAATTGCCGACTTCGGATCGATCCAAGACTCCGATCGAGCCGTTTTTGACGGATCAGTGGTTCGTTCGCATGGATGAACTGGCTCAGTCGGCAATGGATGCTGTTTCTGGTGGCAATGTTGCGATCACTCCCGAACGATATGCCAAAGGATACCTGTCGTGGCTGGGTGAAAAACGCGATTGGCCAATTTCACGTCAGCTTTGGTGGGGACATCAGATTCCCGTTTGGTCGATTGGATGCGAAAGTGAAGCCGAAAGCGAAGCTATCGTTGAAAAAATCGGTGGGCTTACATCATGGGACGCCGACAACGTTGCCATTCAGGTTGAGCAGTGCGAGGAGACGGACGAAGCAAAACGAAAGCAACTCGAATTGCCATTCGCGACGGTTCACGTTTGCGTCAAAGGTGAAGAATCGCCGATCGAACCTGAACTGGAGTCACTTGGCCTGGTTCGTGAGCAGGACGTTCTTGATACGTGGTTCAGTTCCGCGCTGTGGCCGCACTCGACCCTTGGCTGGCCAGAGAAAACGGATTCACTGGCAAAGTTCTATCCGACCAGCACTTTGATTACTTCACGTGACATCATTACGCTGTGGGTTGCCCGTATGGTTTTGATGGGCCTTAACAACATGGGCGAAATTCCGTTCAAGGACGTCTTCATTCATCCAAAGATTATGGATGCGTACGGCGAAACAATGTCCAAGTCAAAAGGCAACGGAATCGATCCGCTGGATATCATTCAAAAGTACGGCGCCGATGCATTGCGTTTTGCGATGGCTGGTTTGGCAACCGATACACAGGATGTCAAACTGCCCGTTCAGTTTGAGTGCCCTCATTGCGAGCACACGTTTGATCAGACCAAAAAGAACCGTGAGCTTCACGTTGTTACATGCAAGAAGTGTGACAAGCCGTTTTCGACACAGTGGGCAGAATCGGAAGCCGATAAAGCGAATCCTCGCGGTGCATCGACCAGCGAGCGATTTGAAAAGGGACGTAACTTTGTCAACAAGCTTTGGAATGCGTCACGCTTCGCGATGATGAATCTGGAAGGCTACGAAGCGGCTCCGACGAGCATTGATGACATGACGATTGAAGATCGCTGGTTGATGAGCCAACTGTTCAATGTCACCAAAAAGGTCAATGAATCGATGGACAGTTTCCGCTATTCCGAGGCCGTTGGAACGCTCTATGATTTTGCGTGGAATGACTTCTGCAGTTTCTTCCTCGAGATCATCAAGGATCGACTGTCGGATGATGAACGACGGCCACATGCTCAACGCATGTTGGTGATCGGTCTGGATTCGATCTTGCGATTGTTGCATCCATTCATGCCGTACGTGACGGAGGAAATTTGGCAGGTCCTTAACAGGATCGCGCCGCAGCGTGGCCTGAATCCTGCTGCCGCCAGTGAGTGCCTTGTTCGAGCGGCGTGGCCTGAAATTGATGCTTCGTTTGATTCCGAAACGATCGATGCGCAGTTTGCACACTTTCAGAATTCGCTTGGCGCTCTTCGCGAGATTCGACACAAGCAGCAATTGGACAAGAAACCGATCAAGTTTTCGATCAGGTGCAGCGACGCGATTCGCGATTCACTTCAACCGATGGCGTCGTATTTTCAGAGCATGGCCAAAGCCGAGTTGACGGATATTGGTACGAAAGTTGAACCACCAGCAGTCAACGCGACTTTGATTCGCGGAGAACTGGAACTGTTCGTTGACCTCGATGGTCTGATCGACAAAGACGCTGAGAAGGCTCGTTTGGAGAAAGAGAAAGCCAACAAACAGAAGTTGATCGGTGGCAAGAAAGGCAAGCTTTCATCAGAGAAGTTCGTCAGCGGAGCGCCTGCCGAGATTGTTCAACGCGAACGCGATGGCTTGGCGAAACTGGAAGAGGAACTTGCGGTTATCGAAGCGGCGCTTAAGGCGTTGGG
>CAYUNP010000162.1:0-11976 GCA_964446085.1 uncultured Pirellulaceae bacterium | reverse complement strand
GCTCCGGTCAAAATCCCAAACGCCCACCACGGCCACACATGATCCAGACTCTGTTGAGCATGTGACACCATCGCGATCACCGCCACAAACAAAAACGATACGCCAACGAACAGAAACGATCGCACTTGCAACATGATCCCGGCAGCCATCCCGGCGATACTGAGCACCGCAAGAACCAGCGGCGGCCAAATCTGTTGGCCGATTCCATTGATCAGAATCTCTGACGTTGAACTCAGGTAAATCACAAACACGCATCCATAACGTATAGCCGTCAGCTGCTTTTCAGAAAACCGTTTTCGATCCAGCCAAGTCGCCAACAGAACACAGATCGCAGGCGGAATCAGCCACAACTGCGGATGATTGGTAAAGCTGACTGACTGCTGCGAGTAAAACAGCCACAGAGAAATATTGCCCAGAATCATCGCCATCGCAGCTGACCAGAGAGCCTGGAACCGAACAGCGATTCCCAGGTAGATCAGACCGGACAGCAAAAACGTCAACGCCGCGTTGGCTTTGGAATCGATCAGCCAATAGCCCATCGCAACAAGCACCGGAATCAAAGCGGCCGTATTGAAAATCGGTTCGCTCAACACTTCCAAACCACGACGCTTCAGCAGTTCACTTACTCCAAGACCAGCCAACGAAACCACAATCGCAAGGTAAGGCCAGTACTGAAGAATACCCGTCTTCAACAACCACGGCATCGACAGATAAACATGCGCCGCCGCGATGACCGTAAGAACTTGGGCTGCGTAAACATATCCTTGTCGCCCTTCAAGAGAAAGCGAAAACGGATCACGCTTTGGAACGACTGCGATCGCAAGTAAACCCAAAACCATCGCCAACAAAACGACCAACAGTGAGAGTGCTCGAGCGACTCCGATTCCAGATCCCCAATCGTGGTCGAAGTTTGCATGTTGCATCAACAAAAACAGAAACGCACCTGCAAACGTCGTCACCGTTAAAGCAGCCGTCGCATCGCGAATCGGTTCTTCCCAGGAATCACCGGCTCGAAGCCAACGGGTCGCAAAAACCCCAAACAGAAATACGCTCAGCGCGGGAACCATCAGCCCACGCAAGAACACAACCAGTCCGCTCGAGACCGAATCCGCCACACCTTCTCCGGACACACTCAACAGAACGAATCCAGCCACCGATGCCAGGATCGCAGTCATTTGAATCGGATAGACTGGCTTTCTCAAGCTGAACACAATCAACGACGCTGCCATCGTCAACGCGGCAAAGCTTGCCGTAACTCGCACTGCTCTCCAATCATCATTCCAGACGATGAGTGTGGCCAGAAAGTAAACGAAGAGACCAACAACATAAATCCAAAACGGCAATCGCCTCCTCAGCACCGATTCCGTCGCATCAACACCAACGACCCGAAAGCGGTTTGCCAGACGCTTCACCGTATCGAATCGTGCCCAAACATTGGCCGCGAGGAAAAACGTCAAAGCCCACGCCAGGATGACCAAAGCCGCACGCATCGTGCCGTCGCCCAGCACCGATTCTGGCAGCAAACACATCGCCAGCGTGACGGCGGAAGCAACCGTAAACAATCCAGCGAACAGCCGAAAATATCCTTTGCGATTCCAGAAACCTGCGATCCAGGTGGCGCCCACACCCAACGTCGCCAACAGATGAAAACGACTCGGCTCTACCGATGGAGCAGCTGATTCAGTGGCCACCGCGATCGCCAGCGTTGACGTGCCAAGGGCAAGAACACTGCCGAGCAAAGTAACAAGGTTGGGCATGAGGAAAAACGCCCTGTCCATCGGAGCTCGTTTCAAGCGAATGGAGACCCAATCGATTGCAACCCACAAAGCCGCGACGATTCCGGTGGCTCCCAGTCGCGACAGGAAGATATCAAAATCGCTTGCCCCGGTACCATCATGCAAACCAGTTCCCAAACGCAACGTCAACTGGCTCGCAAAAATCCAAACCATCGGCAGGACTGCAAACCCGACAAACCAACTGCAAAAGAAATACGCGTGACAGGCCATGGCGAAAATCAGCAGCCCGCTTCCTGCCAGATAAACCCAGCTGCCACCGGCATCCGCATCTCCAAAAATGCAAAACAGGAAACTGACACCGATCGCGACACCAATCGCAATCCGCGAAAACTTTGATTGTGCATCCGACAACTCCGTCCGCAGAGACAGAAACTGATTCGGTTCGCTTGATCGTTTGAGAAGTGTTTTGGCCAACAACAGCCCGACTGTAATCAAACTTCCCGCAGCGAGAGTCCGATAGGAACTCCACGGAATGAATCCAGCGCCGGCAGACTGAGTCCGATCGACGGCAGCGGCAACAAACGCCACGACAGCGAGGCATCCCAGCATCAAAATCAAATCAAAGAGATTTCGCAGGTGCGCCTTCCACAGCAAACACACGAACACCGAAACGAAAATCGCCGTCACCACCCCCAGCCAGGAACCCGCCGACGTGATCCAGTCACCTGAAACGGTTGGGAAAAAGAAGTACCGCTGGAAGATCAACACCACCATGCTCAGCACCAATATCACATTGATGATCGCGTGCGCGTCGAGCATCTTCCAACGCGAGAAGAATTCGGTCATCCCGAAATCGACTTTCCCTTCGCCGATTCTTACTCGCTGCCAAAGCCAAACCAAACCATAGCCAGTCATTCCGAATGAGATGGCTTGCATGATGTTGACGAACCAGCTTGAAGCCAGCTTTGGATGCGGCGAAAGAAACATCAACACGATCGACAGCAGCACGACGTATTGAAACACGCAGGAACCCGCCATCGCCAGGAAGCTACGTCGTTCCGTAATTGCAAACCACAGGAACGTCGCCACGATCAGCCCAATGGGCCCGCCGAAGGAGACGTCTTTTCGCATGTCGCCGAACCACGTTCCTTTAAGCGGCCCGCCTAAGGAGTCGGCACTGATCAACAGAAATCTGGCGATCGTAATTGTGGAAATGCCAAGCACAACGACCACGGCGACGGACAACAGCACGTTAATGATCGTTTGCTGCGACGATTCTTTTGCGTTGATCATCAGCAACGAACGCGAGCGATCGGGAAGTAGCTTTCGACTTCCAATTAAAATCGCCACAACACCAACGCTCATCGGAACCAGCCAACGGCAGACCGTCGCCACAGCATGAGCCTCTGAAAACAGCATGGAAACGGCAGTGAATACCGCCACCAATGACAGGCCTCCCAAAACACCATCGAGCGTTTCCGTCACAGGATCAGCAATCAAAAGCTGACCGACAAAGACGACGACTCCTGTCAAAATCAACAGCCACATCGAATCGCTCAGATCAAGCCAACCGATCACTTCGCCGCTATAGTCCGCGATCAGCTCAACAAAACATTGATTCGCCACGCCAACCGCAAACCAGGCCAGGAATGCAATCGCGACGGATCGTGACAGCCATTTCCAATCGCCCCAACCAAGCAAGCTTCGACCACGATGAGCCAGCGCGGTTCCGATCGACAACACTCCGAATTGGAGCATCGCATGGTTTGCTGAATCAAGCGACCCGGCGACGCCCGTCCGTATGATCAGATTGGCAATCAACGCCACAAGGATCAGCGCTTGCAACACCTGCCTCAACTGCAAAGCAAACCGTCTGTCGGTTTGCGAATCGGCGGAGGCAAACAGGAGCCCATTGGCAACTCCGACAGACACCAGACAACCAGTCGTCCAAATCGACTGAAAGGGACTGGCCATGATTGCGGCCACGATCGTCAGCCCAGTCAACACCCAACATGAATCACGCAGCGGATCATCTTTGGAGGCTCCCAGACGTTTTCGTTCAATAAAACTGCTGATCGCTACCACCAACGCACTTATAGCCAACAACGAAATCAGCCGAGTATCAAAACCGGTCGACAGCTTGCTCAACCAGGATTGTTCCGTAATGAAATTTCCGACAAACGGATTCCAAAACAGCAGATGGCAGCCCGCCAAAACCAAAACCGCGACCAATCCAGCCTTCACTATTTCCGACAGCTTCTGCCAGGAGTTAAGCAACATTCCAGCAGCCGCAACCGCGACCAACATGGCCGTACCAAGATTGACATCCAACCAGTCATGACGATGCAACATGCTTGCCATTGCCAGCCAGACAAGGCCAACGGCAACAGCAGCTCCCGCGAAAATTTTGGCGACACTGAATTGTCGAAGCGGTTCGGGAAACAGATTCGCAACGCGCGAGTCAGCCACAACTTGCACTTCGCCCGTCTGCCGTTTCCAAACCACCGCAGCCAACAGAGCGATGGCTCCGGTCAGCATAAGCGCGATTCCCGACTGGCTATGAGATAAAGCACCAGCGAACTGTCGCAGGTTCGACCATGATTCGAGAGAAACACGCTGCGTTGTTGCCGCTGCTGCAATCAGAATGGTTGCCGACAAAGAAACCCAAGCCGCCGTCGCGAGTCCTGGAATCCGGCGATGAAACCGCACGGCCGATGCCATCAGGATGACAATGGCTCCGGTGGCAAAAGTGACCAGTGGATGAAACAGAGAACCAACGATCGACAGCACCAACACCGCCCAGCCAACAAGATTGACACTTCGCCCGACGAGACTGGTGGTTTCGGCGACTTCGACGGAATCTTCTATTTCGTCTACCTGCTTCTGTTTCCCGAAGAGTCGGTCACCAACACAAACGGCCGCAATACCGACCGATGCAAACATTGGCGTGAGTGTCAAAAGAGTTCGCAAGCGATCTTCACTGCGAATAAGCAACATTGCGATCACGCAGACGAGTGCAAACAATCCGATGCCTGCGATCGTAAGCAGACGATCGCGAAATCGCTTGCTGGCGTAGTTACGATGTAAAATATTTGGAGCGGAAACCAGCACGCTCACGTGCCACGCTGCGAAGCAGAAAAACGCCAACAGCCAGGTGGCGATAATCGAATTCGAAAATCCATCCAGGCGGTTGGCAATCAGAATGGAGATTCCGCTGGCGACGATGCAGATTGCGGTTGCCAGGTGGCGAATTCGAAACAGGTTGCGAGTCGAAAACCAACTCATTGCGGAATAGGCGACGGTGCCAACGACGACGGCCAGCCAAAGCAGTGGATCCGTAAGCGAACGACGTTGTTCGGGTGATCCGTTGAGCAAACTCGCGGCAAGAAAGTTCAGTGGGATCAACAGCATCCCGATCAACAGCACACCACGGCTTGTGTTTCTCAGTTTCCATCGCTTGAGCGTATAGGTTCCAGCGCCGTGAATCGCAGCGGTGATCAACATGAAAACCAGCGCCGAAAAATACGGAATCCGATCGCGCAGTTCTTCACGCAGACTGATCACCAACCCAACGGCGCTTCCAACGATCAGCAAACCGCTGGCCAGTTCTCCCCAGCGAATGTTCCGCTTCTCCATAAACCCCGCAAGCATTTCTGCAAAGCTACGGCGCGGCACCGGAGGACTTGGCGGCACGACTTCTTCGGCCACTTCTTCAGGCGCGTCGAGCGGATGAACCGGCGGAGATATTTCAGTAGCGAGTTGAGCAACTGGAAGCGGTTCGACTTCGGTTGTTGGTGCGGATTGAGGCGTCGGATCGGGAACGACTGCGATGTAAGCGCCATCGTTAGTCTTCCTCAAACGTGTTCTTAGAAGAGCTTCTTTGTAGTCCTGCTCCAGGATGTCGCGCATGCGATTGTATTGATCATCGTCAATCTTGCCTCTGACATACAAATGATTCAGCAGTCGTTCCGCGCCGCGAACATCGGCAGATTTATCGTGCCGCAGATCAGATGGAGGTCGTGACTCCAGGTAATTCGTTGGCGTGTTCGAAGGTTTGGTCAGCCACTTGCAAAAACAGATGAAGCCATAGAAAGCGAATCCCAGGATCATAAAAATAATCAGGACAACAATTCCCATAGCGTCTCAGCAGTATGATAGAAGCGACCGTCATCGCGGTGACACGATGTTTCCCACGCCCATCATAGTCAATAAAGGCGATCGGCACCAAAAATGTACGTGGCGGTGGTCATTCTCCTGGAAATCCGTGCTCATCCGAAATCACCTTCCCCAAAGAATATTTCAGCATGACTGTTGACTCGTGAATCACTTCTCCTATATTGATAGGAGTTGACTCCTAATTGTATAGGTTTAGTTGGAATCGGATCGTGGTAAAGAAGGCGGCTCACTCACTGACCGGGTTGGAAAGCGAAGTTATGGCTGTCGTTTGGGACGCGCAACCAGAAGCTGTCAGTGTCCGCGACGTTGTTGATGGGCTCAATCAGTCCCGTGCCAATCGTCGCCAAAAGAAACTTGCTTACAACACGGTTCAGACCGTAATGATCCTGTTGAAGCAGAAAAAAGCGGTAAAGCAAGTCAAAGCGAAAGGCAGGGCGCACTACTTCCAAGCCATGATTTCGCGCGACGATGCATCGCGACATGTGCTGTCGGAACTTTCGCAAAAAGTCTTCGGTGGTGAAGTCAAACCACTGATCTTGCAAATGATAGACGACGCCGAATTTTCGTCCGAAGATTTGTCTGAACTTCGAAAATGGGTGGACGCCAAACTCAAAGACACAAAGCGAAAAGAGAAGAGTTGAAAACATTGAAATGAGTTGCATTGATCGTAGCGAGTGACTGGAATAGTTATCAAACAGACTGGCGGGTGACAAATGGCAATCTTGGCGCATCACTTACTATTGGCTTCGTTGGCAATCACATTGATTTTTTGCATCGGTTTGCCTTTGCGAACGTTGTTGAAACGCGATGCCATTGGCCAATATCGCTGGCAAACATTTCTGGTTGTTTGTGCCACGTTTTTACTGCCAATTCAAATACTGGTTTGTGAAACTGTTCTGGTAGATCAGGGCCCGGAATCTGCTGGGGGCTTCACAAACGTTTCACTGAACTACGATAGCCTGCTCTATCAATTTGATGCCGACGCGCAGCGACCGAATTCGCTGGGCATTGTGCCTGAACACGATTCGGTCGCAGTAGGAACCCAATCCGCAGATCCAGTAAACCCGATTGCTGGGCACCGGGATTCTCAGGCGATTACGGGTATTGAATCTGGTTCTCAGGCTGCTGGTTCAATTGTCAGCATCAGTCGAATTCGTTTTGCGTGGATTGCAAACTGCCTGGGTGTCATTTATCTGACGGGACTTGGAGTCTGTCTCTTTGTCCTGGTGCTCAGAGTCCAAACAACACGCAAGCTGGTGTTCGAAAGCCAACCACTCGATGACGCGACATTGACAAAGTTTGCTCAAAAAGTGATTGGAGAGAAGATTTCGATTCGCGTTTCCCGTCAAGTTGCAACTCCATCATGTTTAATGTTTCCCCGTCCATTAATTTTGTTCCCAACGGAGCAGTCGGTTGCACTGAGTCAGGAACAGCTTCGATGCATCCTGCTTCATGAGGCGACCCATATCCAACAGCGCGACTGGATCGTGTGCACGCTGGAGCAAGTATTGCTTGCTTTGATGTGGTTTCATCCGTTGGCCCACAAGCTGGTTGCAGATAATTGTCGCGACCGCGAACTTGCCTGCGACGCCCGAGTCGTGAAAGAAACAGAATCAGAGAAGACTTATGCAATGTCGATATTGGCATGTTACGAATCTCAAAAAGCAAATCAGTCAGGGCGCTCCTCGGAAAAGTTTGGGGCTCTGGTAACCGGATTCAATTCAATGAAGCAAATCAAAAGGAGATTGGAGATGTTGAATTACGCAACTCAAAAAGTCAGTCGCCTGAAGGTTGCTTTGGTGACTTTGTTGTGTTTGGTTTTGATTGTTTCTGCGAGCACATTTCACGTGAACCTGTTGGCAGCCGCCACACCGACTTCGATTCGGATGAGCGATCAGGAAGCTTCTGTCGATGCAGAAACCACTTCAGAGGATGTTGATTCTGACGGTGATGGGCTGTCCGATTATCAGGAGAGGCACAAGTACTTTACCGACCCGCAAAAGGCTGATTCTGATGGCGACGGAATTGCAGACGGAGACTGGCTGGAACGTCGTGAGTATCAATACACGGTCCGCAGCGTCGTTCAGGTTTTACGTCCGGTGACCATTGAGTTCCTGAATGACAACTTTCAGGACGCAAGAGTCCTCGATGAAACGAAGGACCATGTTGAGCTTGAGATTATTCACTATCCGTTCAATCGTGTTGCTGAATCGATTGAGGCTGACGACAACTGGAAAGCATCAGCCGCGCGACATGCCAAATGGACGCAGGCTGGGCCCAGTTCTGATTGGACTCCGGAAATGCGGGATCAACTCAAACGGGAATTGTTGCAAGACGGAATCGATGTCGACAAACTGACCGATCGCGAAATCGTCGAAAAAGTTTCCAGGTGGCTGTGCGATCGAGCCGAATTCATCGACGGGTTCACGACCTTTGTGACGGCTTGGGACGAATCAGGAAAGCCCTATATTCCGGATGGCCTGGGAGCCGCCGCCAAACAGGAATTGGCAAAAAGCGGCTTGTCGATTGAGGATCAATGGCAGAGGGAAGTTTCTGCCAAAGGAATGTTCAAACACAAGCGAAGAGGTTCCTGTACTTCATCCGCGATTTATCTCAACGGCTGTTTCAAGGCACTGGGAATTCCGACGCGAACTGTTCTTTGCATTCCAATAATCGATGCCAGCGACAGTCGCGAGTTTGATTTGGTGATGAACTTGCAACAACGTGCCGTGCGGCAACATTTGCTTCGCGCACTCAAACCACTGAAAGAAAGTTGGTCGTCTCACACCTTCAACGAAGTCTTTGTTGGCAACCGTTGGCACCGGCTCAATTATCACAACCTGGGACAGGGCATCTACGATCAGCAATTGTTTGGCATGGTGTCACACGTTGCTACGTTCAATGACTGGGCGGATGCGAAAGCACATGAGACGATCGGCAAACGCCAGAAGAAAAATGGCCGCAAGGACGTATTTGGATTTCGAAACCCGTATTCCGCCATTTCGCTGCGAGACGAAATTGGAATTCATTGCAAAGTTCAATTGCCTGAAGTCCAACCTGAGCGTGGGCATGTCGTCGAGAAAATTAACTGGACCGATGACAAAGCGCTACCTGAGTACATTCGTGAAAACTGTTTGCGTCGCGGTCGGTTCGGATTTATTGCCGAGGTCAGCGGCGTCGGTGGGATGACGGAGTTGCTGAGTTATTTTGATCATGCCGATGCTGGTGTACTCATGACTCCCGTTGAGGGCGATCATCCAGTTTTGAACATCGAATTTGATCGAGGTTGTTTTTGGGTTAACAACGACAGCGCCTATATCTTTGTCGCATTTGACCAGGAGGACAGGAGCGACCTCGTCAAAGGTATCCAATATCGATTCGAACCGCGTGACAATTCAGCGGACAAAGGGTGGCAATTGAAAGAGAAGTTTACTGCGATTCGGAAACGCGATATTCCAAAATAGTGCCAAACAGATTTAGCCGGAAAAACTTTTTCGGGGAGATTGCGGAACTCTCGCTTGCGCGTCGGGTTAGGTTTGGTGTGCGATTTTATCAACTCGCAACCCACGCGGCTTTCTCCTTCTTCCATCGGACCAAGCCTGACTTTGTTGTATGCGCCGCTCTGAAAAGACGTAGATGGCATGCTCGAATTGCGCGGCGGCTCACAATCAATCAGGTGCACGGCAACCAATTATCTTTGTGATTCTGCCGCTGTAACTTGTAGAAGAATTTACCCGGCCCCAGTTGTGAGCTAATCTAAAAAGAGCGTCATCGACGCATTGTAATTCCAGTTTTAAGTGAAGATTCCGGAGACTTTGATGCCAACTCGCCAACGCGCGGCTATCCGCTTACTCGTTATCGTTCTGTGTCTGATGTCGTCTGGAATTGTCGAAACGCTAAATGCACAACGCCGCGGACGGCGGCAGAGACCGTCTCGAGCCGGCCAACAGGCAAGCAACTCTGCTGGCGATAAAAAGGCGGACGAAGACAAGAAGCCAAAAGTCGATCCGACACTACCTCAGTCCGTGGCCGACGAAACTCAATGGCGATCCGTTGGACCAGCGAACATGGGCGGACGAATCACAGCGCTTGCCGTTTATGAGAAAGACCCAAGCATGTGGTGGGCAGCGACTGCTTCAGGTGGCTTGCTGAAGACGACCAACAATGGTCGAACGCTCGAACATCAGTTCGATGACCAGAACACTGTTTCAATCGGCGACGTGCAAGTCGCTCAAAGCAATCCCGACATCGTCTGGGTTGGCACGGGTGAATCCAATCCGCGCAATAGCGTTTCCTGGGGAGACGGCGTCTACAAATCGACAGACGGCGGAAAGACCTGGAAGAACATGGGCTTGAAGAAGTCTTTCCAAATTGGAGCCCTGGCCATCCATCCGAAAAATCCGGACGTTGTTTGGGTTGGTGCCTTGGGACGATTGTGGGGCCCCAACGAAGAACGGGGTCTCTTCAAAACAACCGACGGTGGAAAGAACTGGAAGAAAGTACTGTTCGTCGACGACAAGACAGGCATCATCGACGTTCAAGTCGATCCCAAAAATCCAAACAACCTGCTGATCGCAACCTACGAGCGCAAGAGAGATGGTTTCGATGGAAACGATCCGGTTCAGCGTTTCGGTGACGGTTCAGGAATTTATAAATCAACCGATGGCGGTGACTCATTCAAACGGATCACTGAGGGTCTTCCGTCTTGCAAAATGGGCCGCATTGGTTTGGACTATTTTGAAGCCGATACCAACGTTGTCGTTGCGATCATTGAATCAGAAAAAATCGCCAAGCGACCTGACACTTCTCCATACCTCGGCATTCGTGGAGAGAACGCAGACGTCGGTGCGAGAATGACTGACGTCACAAGAAACGGACCTGCGGAAAAAGCGGGTTTCAAAAACGACGATATCGTTGTCGCTATCGATGACAACATCGTCATGTCCTACAACGACTTTTTGGGAGAAGTAAGAAAGCACCAGGCCGGCGAAACGATCAAGGTTGTCGTTTCCCGCGAGCGAAAGCAGGTTGAACTGGAAGTCAAACTTGCCAAACGTCCCAGAACGAATCGACGCAGCACTCGAAATGAGTTTACGGGTACTCTCGGCGGTCAGGCGGCAAACCTTCAAGGCCAACAGGGAAAAGGCGAAAACGACTATGGCGGTGTTTACCTTTCAGAAGATGGCGGTTCATCGTGGAAGCGAATCAATACGCTGAATCCGCGCCCGATGTACTACAGCAACATCCAGATCGATCCAGTTGACCGCAACAACATCTACATTTGCGGCACAAGTCTCTATAAATCCAAAGACGGCGGCGAAACGTTCACCGGCGATGGCGGATCGGACGGAATTCACACCGACCATCACGCTTTGTGGATCGACAAACGGGACTCCCGCCACATGATTCTTGGTAGCGACGGCGGGCTCTACGTCACGCAAGATCGCATGGAGCACTGGGATCACCTGAATCACGTTGCGATCGGTCAGTTCTATCACGTCGGAATCGACTCGACGATGGACTACAAAGTTTACGGCGGCCTTCAGGACAACGGCAGTTGGGGTGGTCCGTCGCGTGGTAAAAATGGAACTGGACCAGTGAACTCGGATTGGATGCGAGTCGGCGGTGGCGATGGGTTCATTACTCTCGTCGACGCCAATGATCCGAACCAGATTTACTTCGAAAGCCAAAATGGCGGCATGGGACGGATCCATATCGAATCGGGCGAACGCGGATTCATTCGACCACGTCCACCGCGAGGGACGCGATACCGCTTCAACTGGAAAACTCCATTTTTGCTTTCGCCGCACAATTCAAAAGTTCACTACAGTGCGGGCAATTACGTTTTCCGATCGTTTGATCGCGGCAACGATACCAAAGCCATTTCTCCGGAGATCACGAACTCCAACAGAGGTGCTGGTAGTGCGATTTCGGAGTCTCCGGTTCAGCCAGGCCTGATCTACGTTGGCACAACTGACGGTGCGGTTTGGAAGACAGAAGATGGCGGCAACAACTGGACGCCATTGTTCTACCAGTCACAGAAAGACAAACCAAAAGACGACAA
>CAYUNP010000161.1:0-12104 GCA_964446085.1 uncultured Pirellulaceae bacterium | reverse complement strand
AAACCTGCTCAGAAGACCGCGCCAACGAAACCTGCTCAGCAGAAGACTGTGGTTCAACAGCAGCTCGCTGCTCCTGCTGCCAAGCCAGCCGCCAAGTCTCCGACCGCCAAAAAGACTGCGGCTCCAAAAACTAAAGCGGCGACCGCCCCCAAAGCGGCTCCCAAAGTTGCGACTCCTCCCCAAGCAACCCAGTCCACTGCTTCAGCTCCGGCCTCAACGGCGGCAATCGATGAACCGCCAGAGACTGTGAAAATGAGCAAATCCGAGCGTCGGCGAAAGCGAAAGCTGGAGAAGCGAGCCGCCCGAGCCAAAAAGGCCGCCTAAGCGAACGGATTGTTCAGTTATTCCCCAAGCTTCTCTCCGTCGATTGCCGAAAAACCTGTTTACGATACCCCGGTTTTTTGCGGTTGCGGGTGATATCTGAACGGCTATAATTCTGCCTCTCGAAATCGATCAACTGTTTAAATTTGTAATTCTGGATTCATCATGGCTCGTGTTTGTGAAATTTGTGGCAAGGGTCCTCAAATGGGCAACAGCATTGAAACTCGCGGTAAAGCGAAGTATCTCGGCGGTGTCGGTACAAAGATTACCGGAAAGACACGTCGTCAGTTTCGCCCCAATCTTCAACGAGTTCGTGTGGCACTTCCAGGTGGCGGCTCCAAACGGATGAAAGTCTGCACAAGCTGTATCCGCAGCGGGTTCGTGAAGAAGGCCGTTAAGCAGAAGCCGTTCTCGCTTCCGAAAGCTTAACGCTTCGACTCCCATTCAAAATGCTTTAGAATCCGGGCCATGTGTCCGGATTTTTTTATTGCTTTGACTCAGCCAACATCATGTCCCAGTCGCCCACTTCGGCTCAAAAGATCGCTTCGCTCGCCCGTATCGAATTGACGGACGAGGAGTCAGCCAAAGTCCAGACAGAATTCGATACGATCCTCGAATACATTCACCAGCTCGACAAAGTTGAGATCCCGGCAGGGACCGAACCTTTCTTCGGCGCAACTGAATCGACCAACGCCGTTCGCAAGGACGAAATCGTACCGAGTTATGACCGCGAGAAGATTCTCGAAAACGCGCCGGATTCTGATGGTGAGTTTTACCGCGTCCCAAAAGTTCTCTAGTTTGCGATCCCATGTCAGTTCTCGACAACTCCATCGAACAAATCGTTCAGCAGGTTTCTTCTGGCGACGTTTCCGCAGCTCAATGCGTCGACGCTTCGATTACCCAAATCCGTGAACAGAATGAAACGCTGAACGTGATGATCAGCGATTGCGAACAGGATGCTCGCGAAAGAGCAACAGCTCTCGACGCCAGGATCGCTGCGGGTGAAAACGTCGGGCCGCTGGCCGGAATTCCGATCGCCATCAAGGACGGCATTTGCACTTCGGGACATCGCACCACAGCGGGTTCGAAGATGTTGGAAAATTATGTCCCGCCTTACGACGCCACCATTGTTCAGCGACTCAACGACGCCGGAGCCATTTGCATTGGCAAAGCGAACTTGGATGAATTCGCGATGGGGAGTTCCACAGAAAACTCATTCTTTGGAGTCACGAAAAACCCCTGGTCAACGGAATGCGTTGCCGGTGGTTCGAGCGGCGGTTCGGCGGCAGCGGTTGCAGCAGGAATCGCTCCCGCATCGATTGGCTCCGACACCGGCGGCTCCATTCGACAGCCAGCTTCGTTCTGCGGCATCACCGGCATCAAGCCAACTTACGGACGTGTCAGCCGCTACGGTCTGATCGCTTTCGCCAGTTCGCTGGACCAGATCGGTCCGATGGCTCGCAGTGCCAAAGACTGCGCGATCCTGATGAATGTCCTTTCTGGCCACGACGCAAAAGATTCAACTTCAGCCCGAAACGAAGTGCCTGACTTCGTCGCCGATTGCGAACAGGACATCAAGGGACTGCGAATCGGCATTTGCAAACAGCACTTCGAAGAGGGACTCAACGACGAAGTAAAATCCAGCGTTGAAGCAGCGATCAAGAATCTGGAATCGCTCGGCGCCGAAACCGTCGAGATTGATTTACCTCACGCCTCACACGCAGTCGCCACCTACTACGTCGTTGCTCCCTGCGAAGCGTCCAGTAACCTGTCCCGGTTCGACGGCGTCCGTTACACATCGCGAGAAACGGGCAAAGATCTGATTGACATGTATTCAAAGACGCGAAAAATGAACTTTGGCGACGAAGTCATTCGTCGAATTCTGCTGGGAACCTATTCGCTGTCTTCTGGCTACGATCATGAGCTTTACAAGAAAGCCTCGCAAGTTCGTCGCTTGATCAAGAACGATTACGATGCAGCGTTCGAGAACGTTGATGTGATTCTTGGGCCGACGGTTCCAACGACCGCGTTCAAAATCGGACAACACGCGCAGGATCCACTGGCAATGTACCTGGCTGACATTTACACCGCATCTGCCAACCTCGCGGGCGTGCCTGGCATTTCACTACCCTGTGGATTTTCGAGCGAAGGCATGCCGATTGGCTTGCAGCTGCAAGCCAACATGTTTGACGAATCGACATTGCTGCGAGCCGCTCATCAGTTTCAAACCCAAACAGATTGGCACCTGCAAAGGCCTCAATCATGACAACAACCATCGATCGCGACTCGATCAAGTTCAGCGATGCAAAGCTAATCGTTGGCCTCGAAGTCCACGTGCAATTGAAAACCGAATCAAAACTGTTCTGCGGTTGCTCGACGACGTTTGGCTCCGATCCCAACACGCAAACCTGCCCGGTGTGCACCGGCATGCCTGGAACCTTGCCGGTGCTTAACGAGAAAGCCCTGGCACTTTCGATCAAAACGGGCCTGGCTCTCAACTGCGAGATTGCCCGGTACACCAAATGGGATCGCAAGAACTACTTCTATCCGGATTTGCCCAAGGGCTATCAAATCAGCCAGTTCGACAAGCCGGTTTGCGGCGAGGGCTTTGTCGAAGTCAAAATCCCCAAGAGCGATGAACCCGCTCGCAAGATCCGACTCGAGCGGGCGCACCTGGAAGAAGACGCCGGCAAAAGCATTCACGACGAATCAGTTAAGGGAGGCGTTTCGAGAATTGATCTCAATCGCACCGGCACGCCGTTGCTGGAGATCGTCACCAAGCCTGATATTCGCAGCGCCGAAGAAGCCAAAGCGTTTCTCACTGAGTTGAAACTGATTCTTCAATATGTGGCCGTTTCCGATTGCAACATGCAGGAAGGAAGTCTCCGCTGCGACGCCAATGTGAATTTGCATTTCGACATCGACGGGGAAACGATCGCCACGCCAATCGTGGAAGTCAAAAACCTGAACAGTTTTCGGGCGGCCGAACGCGCCATCATTTCAGAATCCAAACGACAGTTCAAACTCTGGAAGAAAACTGGCCAGACCATTCACGACGCGCCCAAACAAACACGTGGCTGGGACGACAGCGCTCAACAGACGACCGAACAGCGTGAGAAGGAAGAATCGGCCGACTATCGGTACTTCCCCGACCCGGACCTGATCGCAGTCCTCATCAGCGAAAAGGAAATCGAAACGGCTCAGCAATCACTCGGAGACCTGCCTCGAGCGCTAAGAACCAAACTGCAAACCGAATACGGGCTCAACGATTACGACTCGGACGTCATTGTCAGTGCCGGTCGCCAGACCGTCGACTTTTTCCGCGTCGTAGCTGACGGCTCCGGGAAAGACGGCAAGCCCAACGGGAAAATGGCGAGCAACTGGATCGGACAGGAAGTCATGCGTTACCTCAACGAGAACGCTACATCGATTGACCAGTATCCGGTCTCTGCGGAATCACTGGCCGACCTGCTGTCACGGATCGTAGCGGGTGAAGTCGACCAAACACGCGCCAAAGAAGTGCTTGCAGAGATGCTTTCATCTGGCTGCGATGCCCAAACTGCCTTCGACAAGCTGGGAATTGTGAAGGTCGATTCTGGCGATCTGGACGCGCTTTGCCAGCAGTTAATCGACGAAAACCCCGCCGTTATCGAAGAAATCAAGGGTGGAAAAGTCAAAGCCGTCGGATCGCTGATCGGCAAGGCTCGCAAGATTAATCCGAATGTGAATCCGGGCGTCCTGCGAGAAGCAATTCTCAAAATAATTGGTATTTGAGAACCACAGCCAATTTTGAATAATCGGCCAATCGTCCAAGGATGGGCCCAAATGGAATTGGTGGAGGAATCAAATGGCAAAGCGTAAATCTTCGGCAGGATCGACCGCACTTTCAAATCGAATCGAAGGCAACGTGGCCTCATGCGATGCAAAGGGAAACCTGATCACAGACATTGCCAATGACTCTGTCGCTGGTCTGACCGGAGACGAAAATGTCTCCGTGAAATTTGATGCCCATGAGACGTTTGGGATCTTTCCGACCAAGCACGGTGAACCCGATGCAACGCTTGTCGCAAGTCTTGGCGAGTCCGGTTTCCTGCAGATTGAAATCGTCGGCATCAGTTTGAGTGACATGCTGGGCATCAAAAAAGGTGCTGAAGTCAACGTCGCCTGGTAATCTGTTTCGATCGTTCCGATCATCCGTTGAAACCTGACGGCCTGTAAGCCTGGGACCAGCCAGGTAAAGCCGAACAGTTGAATCAAATTTTCTGTCAAAGAAAATATTCTGACAAAAAACTAACGTCAACGGATTTGACAAGTCGATGTCCATAGTGGATCGGAGACCGATCCAAGCCGCAAGGGCGGGACACGGACCGTCTCGCATCAGGATAAAGTCATGGCATGACGATGGAGCGACATGCCATGACTTTTTTGTGCGCCACCCACAATTCAGACGCATTCTGAATCACCCATTACCTGAAACTTTGGCACCTTCGATAGGGTATAATCTCGAAGCGATATACTTTGCCCTGGAGTCAACCATGTTTCGATTTGCTTCCCCCGTTCTCGTAATCATTGCTCTCACATTCTCTGGATGCGCCAATGAACCGGCAGCCCCAGCCAGTGGAGAAGTCGCGGCAACGGCAGTCGGCGAACAGCAGGAACAGGACGGTGGCAGAATGGCTGCCTTGGTCAAAAAAGCCAAAAACTTGATCAGCGATGCGGAAAACGCAACGGAGCAAACCGCTGACGACACCATGGACTGGGTCAACGAAATGTATAAATCGCTCAGCGATCGAGGTTTGACTTCAGCCAAGAATGCTGGCGACTGGGTTGCCCAGGACTGGAACGCCATCAATGCCTGGGAGTACAAAGTCGTTAACGTTGACCACAAACAGATTGCTGAGAATCCGGAAGTTCTTTCAGAGCAACTGAACGAAAACGGCAAGCATCGCTGGGAGTGCTTCCATGTGTCCGATGTTAACAGCGGAACCATTTTCTACATGAAACGCCAGAAGAAAAGCTACCTGAAAAACATCCCTCTCAAAGACATGATGAAACTGATTCCGCTGTTGGACAACGACGACGGTTAAGCCGTGTGCCCGAAACAGTTTCGGATGTCGGACCAGCACACGTGAGCGACGAGGCGAAAGTTACCGAACCAGAAAACGTCCCGCGCGTCGTCAACTTTGACCTTTGCGGTACTTTACAACGAACGCTCCCCTTCGTGACACAGACGGCCTTCAAATAGCGAAGATCGTGAGGTTGCTTTCTGTCAGACTCACAGACTTTTGACATCCGGCCCGCTGGGGGGTGTGACCGCCGGTAACAACGGCGATCTGCATGTGACGGTTGACTGATACGTTGACTAAACTCACCAAATTTCCTGGTACGCAAGAGATCCATTACTCTCCCTCAACCTCTTCCAATCTGCACTCAACTACTGATCTGAAACGGATTCGGTGACCGGATCAAACTCGAGGTAGCCCTTGAGCCAATGCACGGCGAAGTAAAACGGAATCGTATCCAAAAGTGCGACTACGACCTTGAACACATAACCCGTCAAGATCAGCAAAACCAGATGCTGGGTCAGCGTCGCGCCTTCCGCAGGCGGGGGAAGCGACCGGGCATAAAAGTGCGAAATCAAAATCACTGCCACGGTATCGACCAACTGACTGATCAACGTCGATCCGTTGTTGCGCAACCAGAGGTGTTTGCCTTTGGTGAGCCGTTTCCAAAAATGATACAGCCAGACGTCGCAGAACTGGGCCATCATATACGCGATCATCGAAGCAACGACCGCACCGTAGGCTAACTGCTTGATCCGATAGAACGCGTAGTCCGGTGGAACGACTGCTTCGTGACTGACACCCGCATCGGTTTCTACTGCGACGACTTCCACTTTCGGCACACCGGATTCATCCAGATTCGGCTGTTGGGGCAGGGCGGCGCCCAGCCAAAGAATGAACACCACCCATACGTTCAGCAACAGTCCAACGATCACCAGCCAGTTGGCTCGTTTGCGACCATAAAACTCGCTGATCAAATCCGTACACAGAAAGGTGATCGGGTACGGCAATACTCCCACCGCCAACGCAAAACTGATTTCGCCCCAACGCCCCCACGTCAACGAATACGCTGATTCAGCAGATTCCTTCGACAGGCTTGCCAACACAATGAATCGGCTAATCCCCAACACGTTAAGCAACGCCAGCGAACCAAGAAAAATACCGGCCAGCAACAGAAATACACGCTCGCGCCGGGCTTGCAGTTCAGAGGCTTCGATTGGATGCAGCTTGGTCGTCATGGATGAGAGTTTAACGAAATTTTGCAGCCCTGTCCCACGCCACACCTTTGCAAGGTGCTGGTCTCCCATCAGGTCACAAATCCTGTTAAAAAATTGGCAGTCGAACAATCAGGGCATCTGGAGTGAGGGCAGTGGTTCGCTTTCTCTTGTTGCTCGCTCAGGTGATGCAGCGCCTGGAGGATCGGGATCCGTATTTCAAGGATTCGAATTTGGCGGCCCCGTGCTCAACGATGCCGGGCAAACAGCTTTTGTTGGTTTCCTGACTGGAAATGGCACCACCGCCGACAACGACTCTGGCCTATGGAGTGAAGGACAGGGAAACGGTTTGGCATTGGTTGCCCGTGCTGGTGATGCCGCTCCCGGGCTCGGCAGCGGGGTTACTTTTGATTTTTTCGGTAACACGCAGCCAAGGATCAACAACAACGGAGCGACTTCAATCCGGGCATTTGTTTTGGGCGACACCAATTTTGACACCATTTGGACAGAAGGTGCCGATGGCCTGAACCTTGTTGCACAGGCGGGAAATATCGCTCCCGGAACTGGTGTTCCGTGGACAGACTTCAACTTCTCCGAGCCCGTATTCAATGACAACGGACAAGTTGCTTTTTCGGGAGGCGTCTTTGTGACTAACACTCAGCAATTTGGGATTTGGCGAGGAACGCCCGGGAACATCACCGCTGCGGTATTGCCCAATTCACAAGCCCCCGGAACAGCATCTGGAGTTGTCTTTGATGCCGCGCTTTCCCCGGTACTGAACAATAATGGCCAGGTTGCATTCCTTGGTGTGGTCAGTGGCACTGGTGTTAACCTTTCTAACAACGCAGGAATTTGGACCGAAGGAGGCGGCAATGGCCTCGCACTGGTCGCGCGAGAGGGATCCGCTGCAGCAGGAACTGGTGCTGGTGTTGTGTTCGACGGCTTGAGTTCGCCGATTATTAACGATGCAGGTGATACCATTTTTCGAGCTTCTCTCGATGGAACAGGAGTCGACGCAACAAACGACATTGGCATCTGGAAAGACCCTTCTGGTACGAGTCTTGAGCTGGTCGTACGGAAGGGAGATCAAGCCGTCGGAACTCAGGCTGGAGTCACATTCGAACTGGACTTCAACACCACTAACAGTTTGAGCCTGAATGATGCTGGGCAGATTGCATTTCTCAGTGCACTTGGTGGCACCGGAGTCGACAGCACAAACGACCGTGGCATTTTTGCAGAGGATCTGGACGGAAACCTTCAACTGATTGCACGTGAAGGTGACTTGCTGGAAGTCTTCGATGATCAGCAGAACTCAAGCTTTCGAACAATCGATACGCTTTTGTTCACTGATAACCTCACAAACTCTGGCAACAGCGACGGAAGGCCCAGTTCTTTCAACGATCTGGGGCAACTGGTGTTTTTCGCTTCTTTTACCGATGGAACAGAAGGAATTTTCGTTTCCAATTTGGTCTCGGCGGTTCCCGAACCGGGAAGCATCATTCTGTTGTCACTTTTGCCATGCCTGCTGTTTCCACGCAAACGCCAGACAGCCGGATAAATCAGACCAGGCATTAAGTAAAATTCTTTCAGGCACGGTCGGTCATACCGCCCGTGCCTGAGTTTTTGCGTCTGTCACTTTCTACCTAATTGATTCATGCCAAATCAATCTTGCGCCGAGCATAATTCGGCGATTCCTCACGATGTCCGGCGTCTTCTCATGCATGCGGCACCGCACAGAAGCAGCAATCCACAAACGGACGACGGTTCCGGAACGGAAACCAGAGTGGAAATTTGCAGGTTGTCAAATCGAACGGTTGATGACTCGGTCGTTGAAAAGTCAAAAACGAATTGAATTTCTGTCGAGCCATTCTCATTGAGTCGATTAACCAGAGCAGTTCGCTGCGCGCCCGAAGCGTTTGCCAGATCGAAAGAGAAGCTTTGAAAGGTGGAACCTTGAGTAATTGTAAAAGGAAGATCAATTTTTTCATCGAACCCGCCACCAAGGGGCTCAATTCTTACTGAAATCTGGGGCTGCTGGGGCCCTGGCACGAACTGGGAATCGATCGAGAATGTGAACAGTTCAAGGTTGCTCTCAGTAATTGCCCCAGGAGTGATAAGTGGATTGATCCCCAAATCCAGGCCGCCAATAATGCCCCCACTGAAATCAAATTGCACCCCGTTTTGCGTTTGGATGAACTCGATACCCTGAGTTCCGTTATTTCCATTTGGAGAATTCTGATCAAAACTAATCATGGCCATCATAGGCGGGTCTCCGACACTTTGGGAGAAGGTAGTGACGGTGTCAGGATCGCCCGCGCCTCCATCAAAGGTAATTGTGTCGGTAACCATAACCGTGTCTGCGTTTGACTTGAGAGGGAAAGCAAGAAAAACCGACACAAAAAAAACGAGAAAGAGCTTTTTCATGAGAGCACCGATATCGAGAGAAAAGAAAGGAGAGTCTCCCTAGCTTTCGACACAAAGGTCTGAACGCTGTTGGCGCGTATATGCATTGCCGATTGTAAGGCCGTTTCGCATTTCGATAGCAGTGCAAGCACCTGTGAAACGCCAGTTCCTCTGTCGTAAAGCGGAAATTCTCGCCCCTGATTGAACCAGATTGTTTGCTGCTGCCAAGGGAAAGAGAATGTCCAGCTGGAACTCAAACTTCCCTACCACAACAGGACCTCCTTTCGCGGCCGGGAGCATGACAAAGCAGGTTTCCCCGAACCGCAATGATGGGGAATTCCGCCACCACGGTGGCTGTTTGCACTTTGGAAGGATCCGTGATGTTGACAACAACAAGTTTGTTACAAGTATCCACTCAGCTGGACAGTCTGTCCGCCAGAGCTTGACCGCGTCTGGCACATCTCCTGATTGAACGCGATACAATGCGTCACAGCGAGACCTGTTTTCTTTCACTTTTCACGGGATGGCTTCGATGAAGTTTTTGGCACTGGCGTTTCTGATTGCATTTGGATCAACCAACCTTGTTGCACAGGATTGGCCCCAATGGAACGGCCCCAACCGGGATGGCTCCGTTCCCCAACAGAATCTGCTGACAACCGTTCCTGAAAAAGGGCTCGAAGTCCTGTGGCGAAAACCAGTTTCCTTCGGCTACGCTGGTCCCGTAATCGCCGATGGAAAAGTATTCCTGCTGGACTACAACAAAAAGTCTGGCGACATCATCAACGATCCCGGCAAACGTGACGAACTCACCGGCGATGAACGCGTGCGATGCTATTCGGAGGACAAAGGAAAACTGCTCTGGGAATATTCCTACGATCGTCCGTATTCCGTTTCCTACGGCGGCGGGCCTCGTGCAACGCCCAGCTTTCACAATGGGAAACTCTACGTGCTCGGCAGTGAAGGCGACCTGACATGCCTTAATGCAAAAGATGGCGAAAAGGTTTGGCACCGACAGTTCAAAGAAGAGTTCGGCGCCCCAACTCCGATCTGGGGGCACGCAGGTTCGCCTTTGGTTCACGATGGGATGCTCATCTGCATGGTTGGCGGCAAGGATAGCATGGTCGTCGCCTTCGAACTTGCTACCGGGAAAGAACTCTGGCGATCCCTGGATGGCAAGGACGCTGGCTATTGTCCTCCAACGATCATCAACCACGGAGGGGTCGAGCAGCTAATGGTATGGGATCCCGAAAACATCAGCAGCCTGAACCCAACCGACGGTTCGGTCTATTGGCAACAACCGCTCAAACCGGGTTACGGCATGTCGATTCTGCCACCAATCAAGGAAGGCAACTTGCTCTTCACCAGCGGCGAGAACAGCCAGTCGGTCATGTTGAAACTGGACGATTCCAAACCCGCTGCCGAAGTCGCCTGGAAAGGGAACCCCAAGACCGGACTATTCCTTGCCACCAGCAACGGCATCTTTCGCAACGGTCATGTATACGGAGCAGACATCCGCAGCGGCGCCGTGATTTGTGCTCGTGCCAGCGACGGCAAACGAATGTGGCAATCTGCACTCCCGACAACCGGTTCCGATCGAGGCCGCGGCAAAGCTCATGGCACCGCGATGCTGATGCATGTGAAAGATGATCAGTACCTGATTTTGAGCGAAACGGGGGCCTTCATTTCTGCCACGATGACCCCGGATGGTTACAACGAAACAGGTCGATTCGACGCGATCAAGCCAACACTCAAAACGTCTGGCCGCACCGTCCTGTGGACGTATCCTGCAATCGCCAACGGAAAACTGTTTGTGCGAAACGATTTGGAGATCGTTTGTTATTCGCTCGAAGGGAGCGAAGCCAACAATTGAATTTGCTGGATTTCAAATCAACTCACATCGTCGTTTGTAGTCCCATTATCACAACCCGCCAAAGCCGTTGCCATTGGATCACCGCGATAATCCTGCGCGCTGTGTAGGGCTGGCTATTCGAAAACGACGAACCCATTATCACAACCCGACGCGTAAGCGAGGGATCGATCCCTCGCTTACGCGTCGGGTTGTGATTTCCTGGCATCGATGCGAACAGACGCTTCTGCCGCTCGCAAACTCAATACCGGAACGCTTACTCTTTCAGTTCTTTGACCTTGAGATTCTTGAATAGAATCGTGCCGGCTTTTCCCTGGTGGACCTGCAAAGCGAAAAAGCCATCTGCATAAGTTCCATCACCAACCCAATGCGAAGCCGGAACGCCATTGATCCAGGTCTTAACCACATTGCCTTTGGCAGAGATCGTCAAGCGATTCCAATCCGTTTTCTTTTCCGCCGCCCGAGCAGCTTCGTGCTCTTTCAGCCACAACGGGTAAAAGTAGCCACCGCAACTTTGACCGTAGATACCGCCAGACCAGTTCCTGCCGACTTTTCCCTGGCCTTCCATTTCGAATTGCGGTCCCGAAACAACTTCTGATTCTGGGCCTTCCTTCTTACCCCTGGCCGATCGTGAACGAAACTGAATACCAGTGTTGCCGTCAACTTCAAGCTTCAGTTCACCGGTAAAGATAAAATCTTTGTAGTCTTTCTTTTTCGTGCAAAGGTAAGTGCTGCTGGAACCTGGAACACAGGTACCAACAATTTGCTCATCCTTGACTTCGAAAGTGCACTTACCGCCTTTCGCTTCCCAATCATTTATGTCTTCGCCATTGAAGAGAGGCACAAATCCTTGAGTCAGATCGGGCTCATCATCGGTGTTGAGCAGCATTTCGTCAGGCTTGGGCGCGTTCTTCTGCTTCGAATATTTTGGTAGCCAGGCATTCTGTCCCGGGTCAAACTCCTGCCCAATCACAAATCCGTGGGACAAAACGAAACCAACCATCAATACGGCTGGCAAGAAACGACCAACAAGGGTCTGAAATTGAAAATGCATTGCTCAATCCTGTCATTCGGGTTCGTACCATGAACACTCAGTTACACGAGGTTCACAGTGAATTAACGTAATATCGACGTTGCCTCACGTCCAGCATCACGACATCATTTGACGAAAAGATCAGGCAGTTCCCTAAGGCGCTTTCCGATACGCGCAAACGCCAAAAATAAAGGATTCGTTCA